>JANOZQ010000445.1:0-6236 GCA_031429555.1 Sphingomonas sp.
GCTTCGAAAAAGCCTTTGCCCGACATCATGGCAACTTTTTCCTCGACGCTGGCGTTAACAAGGATCGCGTCGACGGTGGCATCAATATCGGGTGCGGACATGCCCTTTTCGGGCGCAAAGCTGCTATCGGTCATCGGAGCAAGCGTGGTCGAGACATCCGACTTGATGCAGCGTCATGCGATGAACTGTGCATTTTTGTCGTTGAATTGAGTTTTTCACCCTGCTAACCGAGCCGCTCACGATCAGGAGAAGTCCATGACTATCGCCGAAACGTTGCGCCGCGAGCGCTCGCCGGGGGGCAAGCTGGGGATCGCGATGCTCATCGCAGCATTGCTGACCATCCCGCTTTTTTCGATCTATCTGCTCAACTGGGACCGCCAGAACCAGTCGAACACCGCCAGCGCCTCGATTGTCGAAGGGTGGGGTGGGCCGCAGGTTATTGCCGGACCGGTGCTCGTCATCCCTTATCAGGCGCCGACGACCGAAACCGTCGAGCAGGGCGGCAAGCAAGTCACCAAGACGTCGACTGTTTGGAAGGAGTTGGTGCTCTCGCCCGAGACTTCGACGCTCGACACCAAGATTGCGCCCGAACGTCGCAAGCGGTCGATTTACGAAGCAGTCGTTTATGAAACGACGCTGACCGGGCAAGCGAAATTCGTGATGCCAACGGATCTGGAACGGATTGGGGTTCCCGTGAATGCGCTGGTCTTTGCGCGCGCCGAAATCCGCTTTGGCCTGTCCGATGCGCGCGGCCTGTTCGGCACGCCGCCCGCCGTGCGGATCGGCGGCAAGGCACTGAAACTTGAACCCGGACACGGCCTTGGTGCGACCAATGGTTCGGGCTTCTTTGCATGGATCGACGCCAGCGCCCTGCCCGTCGGGCCACTGCTCGCCGATTTTGACTATCGTTTCCGCGGCAGTGAATCCGTTACGCTCGCGCCGCGCGCTGGCGATACGACGTGGAATGTGACCTCGCCTTGGCCCAGCCCCAGCTTTCAGGGCGGCTTTTTGCCGACAACGCGCAGCGTATCCGACGCCGGGTTCAAAGCAACCTATCGCGTTGGCAACCTAGCGCTCGGCCAATCGCTCGTGAACGCAAGTGACAATATGGTCCAAGCCGCATCGGGACGCAAAGACGGCATGAGCAGCTACGCGGTCGAAACATCTGGCGGAACAACGGGCATTGCCAGCATCAACCTGATCCAGCCCGTCGATGTGTATTCGCAAGTCAACCGCGCGACCAAATATGGGTTTTTGTTCATTGGCTTCACGTTCCTTGCGCTGCTGATGTTCGATGTCATCGGCGGGGTTCGCGTCGCGGGCGTGGAGTATCTGCTCGTCGGGGTCGGGCTGGTGCTGTTCTTTGCGCTACTGCTCGCTTTTGCCGAAGTGATCGGGTTTACACCCGCATATGTCGTCGCCTCAGCGGGAATCATCGGCTTGATCACGGCCTATTCGGCGGCGGTGCTGAAAAGCTGGAAGCGGGCGGGCTATATCGGGGGACTGCTGACCGCGCTTTATGCGGTGCTTTATATCCTGCTCAGCCTCGAGGCTTATTCGCTCTTGATCGGATCGCTGATGCTGTTCGCGGCGCTGGCCGGGGTCATGTATGTGACGCGCAAGCTCGATTGGAGCGCGCCGCGCGAAGCGGCGTAAGCGAAAACGGGGACACCCAATCTTGGGTGTCCCCGCATTTCGTTAGGCGGCCTTCGCAACCTCCAGCACTTGTGTCTGACCGCCGATGGCGATCTTGCGCGGACGCATCGCTTCGGGGACTTCGCGGACGAGGTCGATGGTCAGAAGCCCGTTTTCGAGCTTCGCGCCCGAGACGTGGACATAGTCAGCCAGCTCGAACTTCCGCTCGAATCCGCGCGCCGCAATGCCACGATGGACATAGTTGCGGCCTTCGTCGGCATCAGCCTTCTTGCCGGTGACGACGAGCAGGTTCTGCTGCGCGGTCATATCGATTTCGTCGGGCGAGAACCCGGCGACAGCAAGCGTGATGCGGTAAGCATCGTCACCCTGCCGTTCGATGTCGAAGGGCGGATAATTGTCAACCGCGGGCGTGCGGGCCGCTGTTTCGAGAACGTCGAACAGCCGGTCGAAACCAATGGCCGAGCGACGATAGGGGGTGAAGTCAAATTCGTTACGCATGTTTCAGTCCTTTCAAAGCAACTGTGGTTTGCGCCGGACCCAAATGGCATCCGACCGACCCTATTTTGGAAGGCTCGTCCACAGTTTCAAGTCGGGTTATGTAAAATTATCAATTCGTGTGAGCTCGACCGACCGCGCCTTTTACGCTTTGGTCATGCAAATATGCGACCGCGTCGGCTATGACTTATGAACTGAAACCACAGCCGCGATCACGTCTGGGCCCCGTGTTTTCCCTGATGCCAGATTTTGAGCATCGTCGCGTCCAGTTTGATGCCAGGTTCGAGCCGGTCGGGGACGGATGGCATTTAACGCACAAGCGAAAAACCTATTTCCTGAGCCGCGAGGATTACGTCGCTGCTTCAGAGCGGTTTGATCAAACGATCGACACCGTAAAGGCGGAGTGGCGCACCAACACCCAATATCTGATTGCGGGATCGGTCATCGGCGCGTTTGTCTATTTTGGATTTGTCGACGCGCTGATCGCGATGTTGCCCTACCGGTTAGAGGCCATCGTAAACGCCATTCTCGTGTTTCAGCCGATTTTCTGGGCATGCATGCTCGCTTATCGTCAGGAACGTCAGATCGCCCGGATTTATGATGGAATTGCAAGGCGTTCAAGGCTGTGCACATCTGACCCCTTGGATCGTGATTCCAAAATGCGCAGCTTCAACTGGGGCAGCATCATCGTTCAGATTGTGGCGCTGCTGGCGATTGCGGTGGTGTTCGGTCGACCATTGATTGAAATGATGCTGATCGACTTATCGCAATAGACAATGACGCTTTACACTTGAACTTGGGCGCGCGCGTTGCAAATGGAGATCAACACCCACAGGACAACCACCCGATGGCCGAGCTTACCCTGCCTGCAAACAGCAAGATCAAGACGAAAGGCCGCATCAACAAAGCGGCGGCTGGCGCGACGCGGGTGAAGAATTTCAAAATCTATCGCTACGATCCCGATAGCGGCGAGAACCCGCGCTATGACAATTTCGAAGTCGATCTGGATACCTGCGGGCCGATGGTGCTCGACGCGCTGATCAAGATGAAAGGCGAGCAGGATTCGTCGCTGACTTTCCGCCGGTCGAGTCGCGAAGGGATTTGCGGGTCCTGCTCAATGAATATCGACGGCAAGAACGGTTTGGCCTGCACGACCGCAATCGAGGACATCAAGGGCGAAGTGCGGATCACCCCCCTGCCCCATATGGATGTCATCAAGGATCTGGTCCCCGACTTCACCCATTTCTATGCGCAATATGCGAGCATCCAGCCCTGGTTGAAAACGGTCACGCCGACGCCATCGGGCAAGGAACGGCTGCAATCGCCTGAGGACCGCGCGAAGCTCGACGGCCTTTACGAGTGCATCCTGTGCGCATGCTGCTCGACAAGTTGCCCGAGCTATTGGTGGAACAGCGACAAGTTCCTGGGCCCCGCCATTCTGCTTCAGGCTTATCGCTGGCTCGCCGATAGCCGCGACGAAATGACCGGCGAACGATTGGACGAGCTCGAAGACCCGTTCCGCCTCTATCGCTGCCACACGATCATGAATTGCGCCAACGCCTGTCCCAAGGGATTGAACCCAGCGCGGGCGATTGCGGAGATAAAGAAGCTGGTCGTCGAACGGGCTGTCTGACCTGCGTGAGCGACGACGCGGCCTTTATTTTTGCCGAACATCCCGATCATCCGGGCTGGCATAGTTGGCAGTTGCGCGACGAGACGCGGTATAACGGGTTCCTCGGGCCGCTGCTCGTGCGGCGCGAAGGCGACAGTGCGCGCGTTAAGATGATGCCCGCGCGTCGGCACAGCAATCTGGCGGACGCTGTGCATGGCGGAACGACGCTGGGGTTCATCGATGTCGCGCTGTTCGGAGCTTCGCGGGTGTTCGGCCTGATCGAAGCGGGAACGGCGGTGACGCTCGACCTGTCCGTGCAGTTTATCGGTGCGGGGCGGATCGGCATAGAACTTGAAGCCGAAGTCGAGTTATTGCGCGAAACGCGGCGCTTGCTGTTCTTGCGCGGGCTGGTGGTGCAGGGCGATGACAAAGTTGCGGCGTTTTCGGGGACGATCCGCAAGGGTTCAAGTGCCCGTTCTTGATCGATATCGGGCGCTGGTCGCTGCGGGCGAGCTTCGTGCGGATGCCGAGCAAGCCGACGCCGCTGCCCGCCTCAACCGCCTGCAGTCCGAACTGGAGGCCGTGCCACCGCGCGGGTCGATCTTGTGGCGGCTGGGCAAAGCCAAACCACCGCCGCCGCGGGGCATTTATCTCTGGGGTGGCGTCGGGCGCGGCAAATCAATGCTGATGGATTTGTTTTTTGACCGGTTAAAAATCACGCAAAAGCGTCGCGTCCATTTCCACGAATTCATGATCGAGATACACCAGGCGATGCGTGTATGGCGCGCCGCGAAGCCGGGCGATCCCATCCCGCATGTCGCGCTTGATTTCGCGCAAGATGCGCGGTGCCTTTGCTTTGACGAAATGGTCGTGAACAACAGTGCCGACGCGATGATCCTGTCGCGGTTGTTCACGGGGCTGCTTGATCAGGGCGTCACGATTGTGGCGACGTCCAACCGGCCGCCGTCCGATCTTTACAAGGACGGGCTGAACCGCGAGCATTTCCTGCCATTCATCGCCAGCATTGAAACGCGGCTAGACGTCATCGCACTCAACGGCCCGACCGATTACCGGATGGAACGGCTGGCGGGCGTGAAGACTTGGCATGTGCCGAACGGCCCGACAAGCACCGCCGCCGTGCGCGAGGCGTTTTTCAAACTGACCGATTATCCACCCGAAGATGCTGTCAACGTGCCGAATGCCGAGATTGATCTGGGCGGGGCGCGGATGCTGCATGTGCCCAAGAGCTTGAAAGGGGTGGCCGTCTTTTCGTTCAAGCGGCTGTGCGCCGAAGCGCGGGGGGCGTCGGACTATCTCGCTATCGCGCGGCGCTATCACAGTGTCTTCATTGTCGGCGTCCCGAAACTGGGGCCCGAAAACCGGAACGAGGCGGCGCGGTTCGTGACGCTCGTCGATGCTCTGTATGAATATAAAGTCAAACTCATCGCGACGGCGGATGCTGATCCCGCCGACCTTTATGCCCAAGGCGACGGCAAATTCGAATTCGAACGCACCGTCAGCCGCCTGATGGAAATGCAATCAATGTCATACCTTGCAGAAGGCCACGGATAGGGTAGCGTCAGTCCAACCATAAGAGGACATTCGAATGCGCCATATCCTTATCGCTACCGCCCTCATCACCTCCCCTGCCGTTGCAGCGCCCGACGCCACGCGCGCGATGTTCGAAAAAGTGGTCAACATTCCGACTGTGCTCGGCCGCGGCAAAGTGCCCGAAATGGCGCAATATCTGGCCAACCAGTATGTCGCTGCGGGGTTTCCCGCAGCTGATGTAAAAGTCGTGCCCTATGACACAACCGGCGACAAGACGGCCGTGCTGATCGTGCGCTGGCGGGCGGCAAAGCCGACACTGAAGCCGATCATGCTGATGGGTCATATGGATGTCGTCGAAGCCAAGCGCGAAGATTCAACCACCGACCCGTTCATCCTGACCGAAAAGGACGGCTATTATTACGGGCGCGGCACAATCGACATGAAGGACGGCATCGTCGGTATCACGCAAGCGCTGATCCGGTTGCGGGCGAGCGGCTTCAAGCCGAAGCGCGACATCACCGTATTCTTCACCGGCGACGAGGAAACCAACGGCTTTGGCGCGGACAAGGGCGCGACCGAATGGCGCGAGGCGCTTGGCAATCCCGAATTCGGCCTGAATGCCGATGGCGGCGGTGGCGGGTTTACGACGGCGGACAAGCCCATCGGTTTCTTTATGCAGACTGCCGAAAAGACATTCGCCGGCTATACTTTCACTGTGCGTAATCGCGGTGGGCATTCGTCGAAACCGCGCAAGGACAATGCGATCTATCAATTATCGCAGGCACTGGGACGGCTTGAAGCCTACCGCTTCGAACCGATGCAAAGCGAAACAACACGCGCCTATTTCGACGCGCGGCAAAAGATCGAGCCCGGGCCATTGGGCAATGCGATGCGCGCTTGGCTGAAAGATCCGAAAGACGGC
>JANOZQ010000446.1:0-2208 GCA_031429555.1 Sphingomonas sp.
TTGGCGCGCGGTCAGGCCTGAAGACGTGTCGGCCTTGTTCGGATTTGCCCCCGCCGTCAGTAGCGTGCGAACCGTCGTAATGTCGCGGTTTTGCACCGCGCGCATCAGCGGTGTTTCGCCACTGCTGTTTGCCAGATCAACCTGCGCGCGCCGGTCAATCAAAAGCGACAGGCCTTCGGCAAAACCGATCTGCGCGGACAGCATTAGCGCGGTGTTGCCGTTTGCGTCGCGCATATCCGGATTTGCGCCTCTCGACAGCAGGAACGATAACCAGACGACATCGCGGCGCTTGGTCACGATATGCAGCGCACCTTCGCCGGTCGATGTGTCGCGCGTGTTGATCAGGACCGCACCCGACCCCGGTTTGTTGATGAAATCGGTGACTTTCTGGCCATCCTTGTCGCGGATCGCTTTCAGGAAATTATAGCTGTCCGAAAACTGCGCTTGTGCCGGCACCGCCAATGTAGCGACAACAGCCAGCCCCAAAAATCCGTATCGCATGTCATTCCACCTGTTTCGCGTGCACCCGTCTTGCGTCGGCTTCGCTAACATCGCAAGGCTGGCGCTGTCATGAACAGATTGATCCTTGGCTTTGTGCTCCTTCTCGCGGCGTGCACCAACCTCACGCCGCGCCCGCCATTGGAAGGTGCAAGGATCGGCGGCCCCTTCGCGCTGACCGACCAATATGGTGCTGCCGTGACCGAGAAGAGCTATCCCGGCCAGTTTCGCATCATGTATTTCGGCTATACCTATTGCCCCGACATATGCCCGACTGATGTTGCCAACCTCGCGCGTGGACTGAAAGCGTTTGCGAAGACCGACCCTGAGCGGGCAAAAAAGGTGAAACTGATCTTTGTCAGCGTTGATCCCGCACGCGATACCGCTGCGGCGCTCAAGGATTTTACGGCAGCGTTTCACCCCGACATGGTCGGCCTGACGGGCAGCGCCAAGGCCATCGAGGCTGTGACGAAAGCCTATGGCGTGTCTGTTTCGGTTGCGCCGGGTCAGCCGAAGGACGGCTATCTCGTCGATCATAGCCGCGCAACCTATCTGATGGACCCTGACAACAAACCAATCGCGTTGATCCCTCAGGACGGCACAGCGGAAGAAATCGCGGCTGAAATCGGCAAGTGGGTAACGTGACATACAAGTTTTGGGAATCGACGCCGCTCGCGCAGCTTGACCGCGCGCAATGGGAGGCTCTGTGCGACGGTTGCGGGAAATGCTGCCTGCACAAGCTTGAGGATGATGAGACCGGCGATTTTTACCCGACCAACGTCGCGTGCAAACTGCTCGACCGGCGCAGTGCGCAATGTTCGGATTACAAGCATCGCCATGCTTTTGTGCCTGACTGCATCCGCCTGACGCCCGCAAAGCTCGAAACGATGGATTGGTTGCCCGCCAGTTGTTCCTATGTCCTGCGTAACGAAGGAAAACCGCTGCCCGCTTGGCATTATCTGAATACCGGCGACCGCGATTCGGTCCATGACGCGGGCAAATCGGTGCGCGGCTGGACAATTTCGGAAATCGATGCGGGCGATCTTGAGATGCATCTGGTGGACCGCGATGACCTCTGAGCTTGTGTTCAGCGGCGGTGGCCGCGAACAGCCGTTGGTCATCATCCGGCGGCGCTGCGCAAAAGGTATGCGGTTGAGCATCGATCCGCGCGATGCCAGTGTGCGCCTGAGCTTGCCCCTGCGCGCGCCGTTGCGGCCTGCACTGACATGGGCGGCCGGCAAGCGCGCATGGATCGAGGCCGAACTGGCGAAAATGCCCAATAGCGCGCCGATCGCGCCGGGGATGCGCTTGTGTGTTGCGGGAACGGATGTGGTGCTGGACTGGCATGCGTCCTATCCGCGCAATCCCGGTCTTAGCATGGACAAATTGCGCGTCGGCGGCCCCATCGAACAAATGCCTGCGCGCATGATGCGTTTCCTGAAACGTCACGCACTCGAAACGTTGACCCGTGAAACGCTCGACCTTGCTGCTACGCACAATATTTCGGTCAGCAAAGTCGGCGTTGGGGATCCGAAATCACGCTGGGGCAGTTGCGCGTCATCGGGCGACATTCGCTATAGCTGGCGCCTCATCCTTGCGCCAACGCATGTCCGGCAGGCGACTGTCGCCCATGAAGTCGCGCATCGTGTCCACATGAACCACAGCCGTGAATTCCACGATCTCGTTCGCAAACTTTACGGGGCAGACCCC
>JANOZQ010000447.1:0-2642 GCA_031429555.1 Sphingomonas sp.
TTGGAAATCCGGTGCACGCGCGATTTGGGCTGCTTCCAAACGTCGAACGCAATACCCTCCAGCACCTGCGACGGCACCACCAGCGCATGCGCCGCGGGCCATCCCACCCGCCGGAAAAGATTGCGTTTTGTTTTCAATCCCGCCGCCTCGTCCGCATTGAAGCCATCCTCGTGATGGACCAGCGGCGGCACCGTGTCGGGAAACATCCGCCGCGTCATGACGGCATCCATTGCCCCCCAATTATAGGTCAGGATCAAATCGAACCGCTGCATATACCCCGCGAGCGTCCGGTATCGCGCCAATGCAGGCTTGCCCTCCAAGCCGGGCGCGCGTGTCGGAAAATCAACAACGATGCCCTTATCAATCGCCTCCCGCGCCCCCAGCGCATCGGGCACCGCGCTAAGGACCGTATGCCGCGCTGCATCGCCGAATAAATTCATCAGGCGCACCGCACGCGCTTCCTTGCCCCCCAGCGAGAACGTCGAATGACAATGCAGGATATGCAGATTGGTCAAGCAACAACCCGTGCCAGTAATGCGTCAATCGCCGCCACCGTCTCGGGCTCGTCCAGCGTCGGTGCATGTCCCGCATCCGCGACCGTCACCAAAGTTGCCGCCCGCAACCGTGCCACCATCGCATCCGCGGTTGCCGCACTAAACAAATCAGACAGCCCACCGCGCACAACCAGCGTTGGCACATCGGCCAGCGCATCGAGTGCAGGCCACAAGTCCACCCCCGCTTCACCGCCCGGCAAGCGGAACGGCTCGGCGATATTCTTGTCATAATCGGGCACGATCCGCCCTGCTGGGGTCAGCCGATAGAGCCGCTTGGCCAACCGTAGCCAGTCTTCCAGCTGATAATTAGGATACACCTCGGCGTTACTCTCGCCCAGCGCGCGCGCCGCATGAACCCAGGTTGGCCACGAACTTGTCTTGCCCACATATCCCTTGATCCGCGCCAGCCCATCGGCCTCGATCTCGGGCCCAATATCGTTGAGGACCACACCCGCCAGCTTGGCATGCCCCGTCGCCGCAAGCAGCATCGTCACGATCCCGCCCAGCGAGGTTCCGAATGCCAGAAACCGGTCAATTTTCAGATCGATCAGCAGCCGCTCGATATCCTGAACATAGGTCAGCGGCACATAGGTCATCGCATCTTTGGCATAGGCACTCTCCCCACGCCCGCGAAAATCAACGGCAATCACCCGCCATTCGGGTGAAAGCCGCGCAGCAACCCCTTCAAAATCACGCGCATTGCGCGTCAATCCGGGCATGCAAACGATCACAGGTCGATCTGTCGACCCCGCATAGTCACGGTAATGCAACCGCAATCCGTCGTTCGACCACCAATAGCTATCGACATACGTCACTGTTGATCGCTCCACCCTTGCCGTCCATATCGCGGTATGAGTTCAAACGCGCAACTATTCACACCGGCAAATGCGATCAGCGAAATCGCTGACTTCATTACCGATCCGGTCCAAGCAGCGAAATTCCCCGAACATCGCCTACGTTGGCGGCACAATGGCGCGGCGGCAGAAGTGGGCCTTGATCATCTGAGCGACGACCAGTGGATCACCCATTTCGGCAAGTTCGAACCCCTCCCCGGCTCGCTCGCGCAACCCCTCGCGCTGCGTTATCACGGTCATCAGTTCCGCGTTTACAACCCCGACATCGGTGATGGTCGTGGATTCCTATTCGCACAGATGCGCGATGCCAGCGGTCGCCTCATGGACCTCGGCACCAAAGGCTCGGGGCAAACGCCCTACAGCCGTTTCGGTGACGGTCGCCTGACGTTGAAAGGTGGCGTCCGCGAAATCCTCGCGACCGAAATGCTCGAAGCCCTTGGTGCCGAAACGTCGCGCACCTTCTCACTGATTGAAACCAGAGAAGCACTACACCGCGGCGACGAACCTTCGCCTACCCGGTCTGCCGTTATGGTCCGCCTCAACCACGGCCACATCCGCATCGGCAGTTTCCAGCGGCTGGCTACGCTCGGCTTGACCGACGAACTCAAACGTCTGACCGAATACAGCCTCAAATATTATTACAACGAAGATGCAGGCGACGATGCACCCGCCCGCCTGCTCGCGCTCGTCGCGACCCGGACGGCAAAAATGGCTGCGTCCTTCATGGCAGCAGGGTTCGTCCACGGCGTCCTAAACACCGACAATATCAACATCAGCGGCGAGAGTTTCGATTATGGCCCGTGGCGTTTCGCGCCCACATTCGATGCCGGGTTTACCGCCGCCTATTTCGACAGCGCCGGCCTCTACAGCTTCGGACGCCAAGCCGAAGCGATCCACTGGGACGTCGTCCAGCTTGCCATCGCGCTTAGCAGCATTGCCAAACAGGACGTGCTGGAACGGGCTGTCGCAGCCTTCGTCCCTGCCTATCGCGTCGCACTGGTCGAAAAATTCCTTTGGCGTCTCGGCGTCAACCCGCGCGATCCCGCAAGCGACCTTACTCTCGTTCAGGCCATCGAAAATGCCCTGACGCAAAGCAACATCGGCATAGACCGGTTCTATTTTGACTGGGCAGGCGGCACACCAAGACAGGGCAACTATGCCGATCCCGTTTTCATGCCGCTTAGGGCTGCCCTTGACGGCTATACGTCAAGACTCGATCCGACACATGCCTATT
>JANOZQ010000448.1:0-12858 GCA_031429555.1 Sphingomonas sp.
TCGAGGCGACCAAGCGCGAGGGGCTGAACTTCTTCGGCGATGACCGCGTGTTCATCGAGAAATTCATCCTCAATCCGCGCCACATCGAGATCCAGGTGCTCGGCGACAAGCACGGCACCATTCTCTACCTCAACGAACGCGAGTGCAGCATCCAGCGGCGGCACCAGAAAGTCGTTGAGGAAGCGCCGTCGCCGTTCGTGACGCCCAAGATGCGTCAGGCGATGGGCGAGCAGTGCGTCGCCCTTTCGCGGGCGGTCGACTATTACTCAGCCGGCACGGTCGAACTGATTGTGTCGGGTGCGGACGCGACGGGGGAGAGTTTCTACTTCCTCGAAATGAACACCCGGCTTCAGGTCGAACATCCCGTGACCGAGTGCATCACCGGGATCGATCTGGTCGAACAGATGATCCGCGTCGCGGCGGGCGAGTCGCTGGGGTTCGGGCAAGCGGATGTGAAGCTCGACGGCTGGGCAGTGGAAAATCGCGTTTATGCCGAAGACCCCTATCGCGGGTTTCTTCCGAGCACGGGTCGGCTGGTGCGCTACCGCATTCCCGAGCGAAGCCGAGGGGCATTGCCGAGCGAAGCCGAGGCTCTCGGCGGCGAAAGTGCTGTTCTCGGCTCCGCTCGAACGGGCCCCTCGGCTTCGCTCGGGGATGCGGCATTTGTGCGCGTCGATGATGGCGTCGTCGAAGGCGGCGAGGTCTCCCGCTTCTACGATCCGATGATTGCCAAGCTGATCACGCACGCGCCGACGCGGATCGAGGCCATCGACGCGCAAATGACCGCGCTCGACAGTTTCGAGATCGAGGGCGTCGGTAATAATCTCGATTTCCTCTCGGCAATCATGCAGCACCCGCGGTTCCGTTCGGGCCAGATCACGACGGGTTTCATCGCCGAGGAATATCCCGACGGCTTTCAGGGCGCACCTGCATCGCGCGAGTTGCTGCGGTCACTGGCGGCAATTGCAGCGTTTGCGGCCACAGCAGAGGCGGATCGTGCGCGGCGGGTCGACGGGCAGCTGGGTCAACGCCTGCATCCCCCCGCCGACTGGCACGTGCTGATCGACGGCGTTGCGCATGCCGTGTCGGTGTCGACAGATGGCATCATCGTCGATGGCGAAGACATTGAAATCGACCTCGAATACACGCCCGGTGACCGGCTGGTCGAAGCAGAAATTGACGACGAACCGCTCGCCGTAAAAATCCTGCGCACGCGCACCGGGTTCAAGCTGACCACGCGCGGGGCATCACATGTCGCCCGCGTTTTGCCGGCGCACATCGCCCCGCTCGCCGCGCATATGATCGAGAAAATCCCGCCGGACCTGTCGCGCTTCCTGCTTTCGCCGATGCCGGGACTGCTCGTCGCGTTGCACGTCGCGCAGGGGGACAAGGTCGAGGCCGGACAACCCCTCGCCGTCGTTGAAGCGATGAAGATGGAAAACATCCTACGCGCCACGAAGTCCGCGATCGTCGCGCGGATCGACGCGGCTGTCGGGGACAGTCTCGCGGTGGACGCCGTCATCCTCGAACTCGAATGATCGCCGACACGACGCCGGTCATCATCGGCGTCGGGCAGTCGGTCGAGCGGGTTGAAGCGCCCGGTTATGCCGGATTGTCGGCAGCGGATTTGGCGGCAAAGGCAGCGCGCGCGGCGGCCCTGGATTGTGGTGCCAACGTTTTGCCGATGGTCGACGCGATTGCCGCCGTCCGCACCTTTGACGACAGCTTTCCGTTCGTGCCGCCGTTCGGCGTGGCTGACAAATTTCCACGGGCGATTGCAAGGCGGCTGGGCATTGATCCGGCCTATGCCGCTTTGGGACGACTTGGCGGTGACTCGCCGCTTGCGCTGATAAAGCAAATGGGTGCGCAGATTGCGCGTGGCGATAGCGCGGTTGCTATGATCGCTGGGGGCGAAGCGATTTCAACCGTGCGGCACCTGACCAAATTGGGAGAAACGCGTAATTGGACCGAGCATGACGACGGAGCGGTCGATGATGCCGGTGTTGCACTGGAGGATATGGTCAAGCCCTATCAGGTGATCCACGGTTTGCGCGGCGCACCGGCGGTTTATGGCCTTTGTGAAAATGCACGACGCGCGCGGCTGGGCATGTCGAAAACGGCCTATGTGGCGGCAATGGTCGATTTGTTTGCGCGGTTCGTGCCGGTAGCGGTTGCAAATCATTATGCCTGTGCCGCGATCGAGCCGATGTCGCCACGTGATCTTATCGAAGTGACCGCGCGCAACCGGATGGTCGCCGATCCCTATCCGGTGCGGCTCATCGCGCGGGATCAGGTCAATCAGGGCGCGGCGCTGTTGATGACTTCGGTGGCGAAAGCGCGGGCGATTGGTGTGCCCGAAGACCGCTGGATTTATGTCCACGGACTGGCAATGGGTGTCGAACGCGACTTGATCGAGCGCCCCGATCTCGGCGCGGCCCCAACAGCATTGGCAACCATCAACGCGGCGCTCGGCAGTGCCGAAATTGCCGACATCGATCATTTCGATTTTTACAGCTGTTTTCCGGTCGCGGTCTTCGCGGCCATCCATGCGCTGGGCATCGCGCCCGACGATCCGCGCGGACTGACCGTGACAGGCGGATTGCCGTTTTTTGGCGGGCCGGGGAATAATTATGCAACGCACGCGATTGCCACGATGGTCGAACGGTTGCGCGCGCGGCGTGGAGAACGCGGTCTGATCTTGGCGCTTGGCGGTTATATGTCGAAGTTCGGGGCAGCCGTATTTTCAACGCAGGCAGCGCCGTGGCGTGAAATCCCCACAGTGCTGCCTGACGCCGACCCCCATATCGCTGTTGACTGGCATCCTTCAGGGGTGGGTCATGTGCTGACCTACACCGTTCTTTATGCCAACGGCCACCCTGTTCGAGCCGTCATTATCGGGGAACTGGCGAGCGGAGCGCGTTTCATTGCCAATGAGGCCAACGCCGAAACGCTTGCCCGCTGTCTTGGCAGCGATCCATTGGGTGCTTCAGTGATCGTTAGCAGTGCACCCGACGGCAATCGCTTGACCTTCGCCTGACTTATTCCGCCGGTTGCGCGGCCGATATTTCGCCGCCGCCGTTGGTCAGTTTGCGACGCAGCCACGGCGCGATCCGGTTTTCGAAGCCGACCGCAAGGCTGAATGCTGCGGGCACAATCACCAGCGTCAAGACAGTCGACATGATCAGGCCGCCGATGACCACGATTCCCATCGGCGCACGCCAGCTGCCGTCGCCCGACAGTGCGAGCGCAATCGGGAGCATTCCGGCGACCATCGCCACGGTTGTCATCACAATCGGCTGTGCGCGCTTGTGTCCAGAATCGAGTATGGCGATACGTTTGTCCACACCTTTGCCCATTTCCTCGAGGGCAAAGTCGACAAGTAGGATCGAATTTTTGGCGACGATACCGAGAAGCATCAGGATACCGATCATGACTGGCATCGAAATCGGATTGCCCGTTATCAACAACGCAATCGCGCCGCCGAGCGGGGCCAGCGCCAGTGACCCCATGTTGACAAAGGGCGGCATGATGCGGCGGTAAAGCAGGACGAGCACCGCGAAAACAAGCAGGATGCCCGAGACAACCGCGACAATGAAATTGAAGACAAGTTCGCCAACCAGCTTGTCATCGCCAAACGCCACCCGCTCGACACCGGCGGGCATTTTTTTCAGCGTCGGTAGAGCGTCTATTTCTTTGGAAGCCGTGACGATACCTGGGGCATAATCCGCGCCAATCGCGACGCGGCGGTTCTGGTTGTATCGGCGCAAAATCGACGGGCCGGCGCCGAAGCCGATGTCAGCGACGACTTTCAGCGGAACAGTGCCGCCGTTTGCGGTGGGCACCGGCAAATTTTCGAGCGTGGCAAGGCTCGTCCGCGCATTGCGGTCCAGCATGACCCTGATCGGAATCTGACGGTCGCTCAACGAGAATTTGGCGGCATTCTGGTCAATTTCGCCTTGCGTGGCGATGCGGATCGTCTGGCTGAGTGCCGCTGTCGAAACGCCGAGGTCCGCCGCAACCGAAAGCCGTGGCTTGATCGTGATTTCGGGCCGCGGAATATCGCCGTTGATGCGCGGCGCGCGCAGCTGCGGCAACGATTTCATCTCCTCGACGATCTTGTTCGCGGTTGCCGTCACGAGCACCGGATCGCTGCCTGCCAGCATCAGCGTAACGTCGCGACCAAGGCCACCACCCTGACTTTGGAATGTCACCCGTGCATCGGCAACAGTACGCAGCTTGCCGGCGAGATCGCGCTCGAATTCGACACTGGTCCGCGCGCGGTCCTTGTTGAGCGTGATGTAGATGCTCGCTTCGCCGATGTTCACTTCGCCAAACGCCGCTGCGACTTCGGGCGCACTGCGCAAAATCGCGGACACTTCGTCGACGACATTTTCGGTCTGCTTGAGCGTGGAGCCCGGGACCATCTCGATCTTCACCTGGCTATAGTCGGTGTTGATCGTCGGCTGGAAAACAAACTGTAGCTGGCTGAAGGCAAGGATGGTCAGCAGGAAAGAGACAAACCCCATACCGACGATCCAGAAACGGTGGTCGAGTGTCCAGGCAAGCCAGCGTTTGCGCCCTGCGTGCTTCGCCTTGAAGGCAACTGCCTTGCGTGTGTCGAGCGACCAGTCGAGCATTGCGACATATTTACGCATCATCCAGTTGTCGCCGTGGCTCGCTGGGCCGTGGCTTTTGAGAAAATAGGCCGCGACCATCGGCGTGATGAGACGCGCAACGGCAAGACTGATCAAAACCGCGACGACGACTGTCAGACCGAATTGTTTGAAGAATTGGCCGGTGAGGCCGGGCATCAGGCCAACGGGGAGGAAGACGGCAACAATGGCCATTGTGGTCGCAAGAACCGCAAGACCGATTTCGTCCGCCGCATCGATTGACGCCTGATACGCGGTTTTGCCCATGCGCATGTGACGCACGATGTTTTCGATCTCGACAATGGCGTCATCGACCAGGACGCCTGCGACAAGGCTGAGCGCCAGCAAGCTGATCCCGTTGAGAGTGAAGCCCATCAGCGACATGAACCAGAAGGCGGGAATTGCCGAAAGCGGAATGGCAATTGCCGATATTGCCGTCGCACGCCAATCGCGCAGAAACAGGAAAACGACCAGCACAGCAAGAACTGCGCCTTCCCACATTGCATCAATGGCTGAATGATATTGATCACGGGTGTAATCGACGCTGGTATAGAGTTGGGTGAATTTGACCTTTGGATTTTCCGCTTCGAGCTTTTTGAGCATCGCCAGGCCACCATCGTAGACTGTGATATCCGACGATCCTTTGGCCTTTGCCATCGAAAAGCTGAGCACTTGTCGCCCGTTCATTTTCGAAACGCTGCGCTGTTCGGCATAAAGATCACGAACCGTTGCGATGTCGCTGAGTTTGATCGATCGTCCACCGACAGAAATCATGGTTTCACCGAGCGCAAACGCCGACGCAGCATTGCCGAGAACACGAACCGATTGTTCGGACCCTGCGATTTCGGCCCGTCCGCCCGCTGCGTTGAGGTTGGTTGACCGAAGCTGCTGGTTAACTTGTGCCGCTGTTACGCCCTGTGCCTGCATCCGCACCGGATCGAGGATCACGCGAATTTCGCGGCTGACACCGCCCGAACGCTGCACGCTCGCCATGCCGGGGACCGAAAGAAGTCGTTTGGCAACGTTGTTGTCGACATACCAGCTGAGCTCTTCGAGCGTCATGTCGACGGCTTCGGCGGAGAAATACGCAATCGGCCCGCCATCGATGTCGGCGCGCTGGATCTGCGGTTCGAGAATCCCATCGGGCAAATCACTGCGGATATTCGCTATGGCATCGCGGACGTCGTTCACGGCACGATCAACTGGCGTGCCGATGGCAAATTGAACGAACGTGTTCGAACTACCTTCCTGAATATAGGTCGACATGGAATCGATGCCGTTGACACCGCGGATCGCCGCCTCGATTTTCTGCGATACCTGCGTTTCCATTTCGGTTGGCGCGGCACCGGGCTGGACCACAGTGATTTGTGCCGCTGGAAAGCTGACATCCGGATTATTGTTCACTTGCATCTGGATAAAGCTCAGCACGCCAGCGAGCGTCAGGGCGATAAACAGGACAATCGGTGCCACCGGATTGCGGATTGCCCACGCTGAAATATTGCGGAAACTCATATTTATATCCTCGCCCGACGCGGCACTGTGTTGGCCATACAATACAGCGATGGAACTTTCACCGCAAGCATTGATTATCTGTCAGGCCGTTGTGCTGCTCTAAAGCCAAAACGGACCGGTCACCCTTTGCACCGCGCGACATGGTTTATTACGAACATAACATGAATACAAACAGATCATACCGTAAACAATTTATTGCCGATCTGCACCTTCATAATCAGGAAGACGGGCTTTGCATCGTTCCAAGTCACGATCTGCTTATCGAACGGCAAGACAATATTATTCGATTCGGTATCACCGAAGCCGCCGCTCCACTGACATTGAGAAACATCTATTCAGTCATGCAGCTTGCCGCGCAAAGCAGCATCCGCCGCGATACCGAACTGGTCTGGGCATTTTCATCTGTTGCAATTGAAGTCGCTGAATTACCCGCCTTGCTTGACCGCTGGGACGAGACACGCGAGCCACCCCTGCTGTCGATCATTGCTTTGGATTTGGGAAAGCATCGACACGTAACACGCGGCATGGCCGCTTTTGTCGGCTATGAAATCGCCGCAACGTTTAATGAATCCGTGCACTCACACGACGCTGCACGTAATCTTGCCCGATTGGCGCGATACGCAATCATGAACAGCGGACTTGTCGTCGATGCAAAATACGAGAGCGTCGATGGTCGTCTATTAAACCTCGATTGGTCCGATCATGCATCGTCGCCCGCTATGGTAACTATTTTGCTGTAATTCATCCGAAATGGTTCCGGTTCAAACAGACATGGTCCATAAACGCCGCGTAGCTTTGGAACATGATGCCGGCCGATCCAGTTCTGCGCATTGCGTTCGCATCTGTGAACAAACCAGGCCAATCTGGGTATCGGGAAGGTTGGGTTCGGCATCACGTGCATCCAATGCAGTGCATGCGTGATGCGACACTCGCCCCCTTCTTGTCTTCAATGCGCGATGACGGCTTTCATTTAGACGATTTCGAAACGAATGGGATCCTTTTGCCCGCCTTGCCGAGCCAGAGTATTGTGAGCGGTCAACCGCTTCATTTGGGTGGCCATCCCAATTATAATGTTCAAATTATCGATGAACTCCATTTCATCCGCACGTTTTGCGAATCGATCAAAACCGATTCGCGACGTCGAAACGTGGCGATGTGCTGCCTGCGCGGATCACAAACGCGGGCGCGGAAAGCAATCATGAGCCAGCGTTGGGGCCATGTTGACCGTGTCGTTTTGAACGGTCGAACCGATGGTGATCTCGACATATTGATTCGTCGATTGGTAACAGCGCAAACTCACTAAGTTGTTGTATTACCGTCATAAAAAAAGTGCGGCTGGCGCGCCGCACTTTTTATCTCAACCCATATTATTAAGACTTTAATATCGCTGGCGCGCGCCGTTCGCCAACGAACGCCTCAGTTAGGGTCGATTGACGCTCCACCCGGTGGACGCCCGAATACTTCAAGAACGATACTCATCATCATGGCAAAAGCCCTCCACTTAACTCTTAAAAGTTAATCCTTGATTAGGCATTATTCAACACATTTTGTTTATCTTGTTCGTTAGAGCTAACTTTCCACATTGATCAGGGCCTTCGCGCGTCGTTTAAGCCTTCCTTGACGGTTAACCGGCTAAACCGAACCGATGAACGCCGGACCCCGCTCGCGAAAGCCCGTACCCAAGGGACGTCGCGCCCCCGTGGGGTTGCGGCGCGCGGCCAACGACAGCGGCAAACCGACGGCGGTTGCGGTCATCCTGATTGCCGTAACGAATGCCCATATTGTCCGACGCGAACTTGGCTTTGACGGCTGGGGCGGTGCGTTTTTGTCTTTTGTCAGCATCCTTAAAGAGCTTGGTGGTGGCGGGCGTGTGAACCAATTCGCCTGGGACACAGTTTGTCTGGTTTTCGACGCCGTTACGGTTGAGGAGTTTGAAGCAAGATTTTCTGCACTGGCCGACGTGCAGAGCGCAGCGGCCGTTGAAGTCAATGAAGCGCCGCTATTCGAATACATTGTCGGTGCAGCGCTCGGCAGCGATGAGGTCGATGCTCACGAACGCGCCGAACTGGCGCTTGCTGACGCAAAATTGCGCGGCCATAGTCTGATGGCAAGTGTTGATGCTGCGCCACGGGCCAAGACCCCGGTTGATCTGGCAAGCGATCTAGCACTTGCTGTTCCGCGCGATGAACTATTCGTGGTGTATCAACCAAAGCTGCATGTGCGACAGCGCGCCGTCGACAGCGCCGAGGCTCTTATTCGCTGGCAGCATCCCGTGCTGGGCCTCGTCATGCCTGACGCATTCATCGATCTGGCTGATGCGGGCGGTGAGATGCGCGTGATTACGCTTTGGATTTTACAGCGCGTGATTGCTGACCAAAAGCAGTTGGCCAAAGCGGGTCATCACCTGCGGATATTCATCAACATTTCGGGTGGCCTGTTGACGGATCGTGTTTTCATCGATGCGGCTTGCACGTCAGTTGAAGAAGCCAACGCCGAAATTGGGTTTGAGATTACCGAAACGGCTGTGATCCGCGACCCCGATCTTGCCATTGCCAATCTCGAACGCTGTGCAGCGATCGGGATTGTCATTGCAATTGATGATTATGGATCGGGGCTGTCGTCGCTTTCCTATTTAAAGCGGCTACCAGCGACCGAATTGAAAATCGACAAGATGTTTGTGACGCATCTGACCAGCAGCCATCGTGATCCGCTGATCGTTCGCTCGACCATCGACTTGGCGCACGCACTTGACATGGAAGTGACTGCTGAGGGCGTTGAAACGCCTGCGGCACTGGCCTTGTTGACAGTGATGGGGTGCGAAATGGTGCAGGGCTATTTGATCAGCCCGCCGCTCGAACTCGCCGCGTTTACGACCTATTTGAAAGATTATAAGTTCGACACGCTTCAATCGAATACCGAACCAACCGTGCACCGTCCGGCAAGCTTTTGGAAGCGGGCATGACGAGGCAGGATCGTTTGTCGATCAAATTGATCCAACAGTGGAATCGATCTTGGGCAGCTCTCATGCTGTCGCTGGTCGGGTTCGGCATCTTTGTCACCATACCAGCAGAGGCCGCTCCAAGCGCAAATATCGTGGCCGTCCAAAGCCTTATTGAAAAAGCGCGCGCACAGCTTAACATTAGCCCTGAGGCAGCCATTGCCACTGCCGAAAAATCCGCTGCTTTAGCGCGGCAAAATCTGGCTGGCGCGGAGCGCGACACATTGTTGTCCGAATCAGACGCGGTGATCAGCCGCGCGCTGATCGGCCTGCGCCGGATCGATGACGCCGAAATCGCCGTGCGCCGCGGATTTGCGCGCTCTAAAATCAGCCAGATTGCACCCAAGGTCATCGGGGAACTCACGCTGTCGAGTGGTCGAATCTATCAGTATCGCGACAATGTGCAGGGCGCTTTGGGCGCATTCCAAAAGGCCTATAGTATATTTCGTTCAGCGGGCGAAAAGCGCTCACAGGCGATTGCGCTTCAGAGCATTGCCAAGCTGTATGTTGACAGTGGCGACAGCGAAAACGCCATTAGATATTATACCCAGTCAGACGAAGAATATGCAGGTGATCAGTTGATGGCGCTTTCGTCGCGCAACAATCGCGGGCTTGCATATTTGTTCATGTCCAAACCGCGTGAGGCTGAAATTGAGTTCAAGCAAGCACTCGTTGCCGCCGAAAATACAGGCAGTGCAAAATATGCGACCCGGATATTGAGCAACATTGCACAAGCGCAGGTTGCCCAAGGACAAATCAAAGAGGCGTCGGCGACGCTTGAGCGTGCAAATATTTCGATGCAGGCGGATGATGCAGCGGACGAAGCCTGGCAATTATCGCGCATAGGTTCTCAGATTGCGCTGGCAAAAAAGGACTATAAAGCTGCCACACAGGCTATTGAAAAGGCACTTTCTGGCGTCGATCCCAAATCAAGCGATTCGACTTATCGAGAGGTGCACGGCACCGCCTATCAAATCTATCGTGCATCGGGTCGCCAACATGATGCCCTTATCCAACTCGAGGCCGTTTGGCGACTCGACCAAGCCACCGCAAAACTTACCGCGACCAACGCTGCCGCGCTGATGGCGGCGCGCTTTGATTTTGCGAACCAGAACACGCGGATTGCGCAATTGAAAGCGAAGGAACTCGAGTTACAGCGCAATTTCCTGATCGCCGTGATCGCCGGTGGTGCGCTGGTCTTGCTTTTGCTTAGCGTCGGCTTAATCCTAATTACGCGCAGCCGTAATAGGGAACGGGCTGCAAAACTGTTGCTTGCCCAGACCAATCGCGACCTTGAAAAGGCAATAGCGGCCAAAATGGAATTCCTTGCCACCACCAGCCACGAGATCAGAACGCCGCTCAACGGCATCCTTGGCATGACGCAAGTGATGCTGTCGGACCGCAAGATGGATGCCACGCTGCGCGACCGGATCGGGATTGTCCACGACGCCGGCGAAACCATGCGGTCGCTGGTTGACGATATTCTCGACGTCGCGAAGATGGAGACCGGCAAGCTGGCGGTGGGCACCGGGACCGTCGATCTGAAAACGACACTTCGCCATGTCGCTCAGGTCTGGCGGCTTCAGGCGGAAGCGGCAGGGGTTGAGCTGGCGCTCTGCCTCGACGATTGTCCCGAAGCCATTGAAGGCGACGCGGGCCGCATTCGCCAGATTATCTTCAATCTGTTGTCGAACGCGATGAAATTTACCGAGACGGGCAAAGTCGAGCTTTCAGTTGAAACGACCGTTGGTGACCGCATCCGCATTTCGGTCCGCGATTCAGGGATCGGAATCGACCGAAAATGGCATGAGTCTATTTTTGAACTGTTCCAGCAGGTAGATGGCGGCACAACGCGTAAATATGGCGGAACGGGCCTTGGCCTGGCGATCTGCCGCAATTTGGCGCGAGCCATGGGTGGGGATATTACAGTGGAAAGCGAGCCGGGCTTCGGATCGACATTCACGCTCGACCTGCCAATGGTCGAGCCGACGATCGTAGCCGCCTCTCCTTTGAATGGTGAACGACCCAGAACCGTGCTCGTCATCGAACATAATCCGCTGACGCGCGGGATGATGCGGGCAATCCTTTCCGAACGGT
The DNA here is from genome assembly GCA_031429555.1 of Sphingomonas sp. Classification (GTDB taxonomy): domain Bacteria; phylum Pseudomonadota; class Alphaproteobacteria; order Sphingomonadales; family Sphingomonadaceae; genus Sphingomonas_O. Next base: position 11,260 of record JANOZQ010000448.1, read on the forward strand.
TCGAAGCGGTGTCTTTTGTCGATGGCGTGACAGAGGCATGCAGCTTCCTTGCGCTTGACGAGGCTGACTGGATTTTGGCGGACGCGGCGTCGGTCGAGGATTTTGAACAATTGTTCGGCGCAACCGATTTGCCAGTTGCCCTTATCATCAGCGAAGATTTACCCGAAGCCGTTGCAACGCGATCTGCAGCTTTGCTGCGCAAGCCATTGACCAAATCGGCGCTTCTCGCTGCGTTTGGGCCAGCGCATGAATCCGTCGCGGTAGCAGCATGAAACTTCTTTTTGTTGAAGACGATGCGATGAACCGGCGTGTTGTAAAGGATATGCTGGATGTCGCCGGCGTCGAAATGGACGAAGCTGACGGTGCGCAGGAGGGGCTGCGCATGATCGATACGGGCGAGTATGACCTGATCCTTATGGATTTGCGGATGCCCGGCATGGATGGAATGGAAGCGATCAGCGCCCTTCGTAAACGCGCCGACGAAAAAGCCGGTCTACCAGTGATTGTGCTGACCGCAGATGCCGCAGCGGGCTTACGCGAACGCTGCATGGCGGCAGGCGCCGATGAAGTACTGTTCAAGCCGGTGTCCATGCAGTCGCTGTTCGATGCGATTGCCGTCCTGATGGTCGGGCGCGACGGGGGCGATACGATCATTTCCTAACGCCGCTTGCCGCGTTATGGGGTTGCCATGAGCACAGCCCCAGATTTTGAATTCGCCCTCGGCGAGACAGCGGATATGATCCGCGACACCACCCGTCGTTTCGCCGCTGAACGGATAGCGCCGATTGCCGCTTCCGTAGACGAGCATAACAAATTCCCGCGCGATCTGTGGCCGGAGATGGGCGCGCTCGGGCTCCACGGTATGACCGTTGAGGAAGAATGGGGTGGACTCGGTCTCGGCTATCTCGACCATGTTGTCGCCATGGAGGAAGTCTCGCGCGCATCGGCCTCGGTCGGATTAAGCTACGGCGCGCATTCGAACCTGTGCGTGAACCAGATCCGGCGCTGGGGTTCCGACGCGCAGAAGGCCAAGTATCTGCCGAAACTGATCAGCGGCGAGCATGTCGGCTCGCTCGCCATGTCCGAAGCGGGGTCGGGGTCCGACGTCGTGTCGATGCGGCTGAAGGCCGAAGTCGTCGGCAATGACCGCTATCGCCTCAACGGCACCAAATTCTGGATCACCAACGCGCCCGAGGCCGATACACTGGTTGTCTATGCAAAGACTGGCGAAGGATCGGGCGGGATCACGGCGTTCCTGATCGAAAAAGACATGAAGGGTTTCAGCGTTTCGAAAAAGCTCGACAAAATGGGCATGCGCGGCAGCGACACGGCAGAATTGGTGTTCGAAGATTGCGAAGTGCCGTTCGAAAACGTCATGGGGCCAACCAACGGCGGCGTCGGCGTGCTGATGTCGGGCCTTGATTACGAACGCGCGGTGCTTGCAGCAGGGCCGCTCGGCATCATGCAGGCCTGCCTCGACGTCGTCCTGCCCTATGTCCGCGAACGCAAGCAATTCGGCAAAGCTATCGGATCGTTCCAGCTGATGCAGGGCAAGGTCGCCGACATGTATGTCGCGCTCAATTCTGCCCGCGCTTATGT
>JANOZQ010000449.1:0-3751 GCA_031429555.1 Sphingomonas sp.
AGAAAAATCGGCAGATGGAGCTTTGCCATTTCATGAACACCGCTGCGCCCATTGGCGGCGAAGAATTCCAGACCCAGCTTGATGCCGCCAACATGCTTGGCGACGCGCTTGGCAATGGCTTGCGCGCGCTCCAGATCGGGCGTGTCGATGGCAACCCAGATCGGACTGGTCATAGCATTGCCGGGGGCACCGGATCGACGCGCATCGGCTCGGCGACCGCGCGGGTTTCGGTCAGATTGCGGTTCGCAGCGTCGAGCTTGCGGTTCAGGCTCCAGCGCGTGGCGCGGTGGAGGAGCAGGATCGGTAAAAGGCCGAGCATGAAAACCACGAACAACAGGATCGGCAATGGCGTATCGACAATGATGTCACCCCAGAGCTTGATACTGACGATCTGCCAGTTGTTGAACGAGAAAATCACGCCGACGACAGCGAGCACGACCCAGAAGACAGTGCGCAGGAATTGCATGGATACGACCTTTCTCGACTTGAGGTCAGTCTATCCCCGTCATGGCCGCAACTTCAAGGCGCAACTGGAGAATGAGCGGGGTAATCGCGGCGCAGCGCAGGGCTTCCTCGTCGAGAATGGCGTCGAAAATTGCCTGTTTGATCGAGGCTATTCTGGCGGAGGGAAGCTCGCTTCCGGTTGGCAGTGTAGACAGCACGATGTCGATCAGCCGCTCGGCCCCGTGCAGACGGCCCCAAAGATAATCGTTTTCGCGGTAACTTCTGCTGAAAAATGCACCGAAACTGTTGAACTGAATCCCTTTTAATGTCGCGCGCGCGCCGCCTTTGCGGATCGACTGCGCTTCGTCGGGTGAGATGCGGTCGACCTTGATTGTATCGAATTCGTCGAGGCCTTCGCCTTGCAGGAGCGCGTAAGTGGCAACATCGTAAAAAGGGAAGCCCAGATAGGCGAGGAGGGGCGCGCGGCGTTCGGTTCGCGGGCAGGCGGCTATGGCGGCAGCAAATATGGTGTCGGTGTCGGCGTCGAATTTCGGTAAGTCCGCGCTGTCGGTCTGCATTTCGAACAGCTTCACCAATTGCCCGAAGACCGCGATGCGGATTGGCTCGTAGTTGGCATCGGGTTGCACTTCGGCAAGTGTGGCAAGTTGACGCGAAAGAAAGCGCAGCCGCCGCGTTCGATAGGCGACGTCGTGGCTATGCAGAAATGGCGCCGCATCCTGTTCATTGCCGCCCGCGTTTTCGACACGAAGCCGCTGATAAGCGGACCAGGCATGGCCCGAATCCTGTGCAGAACGCGCTTCGGCGACAGCGCGCCACTTTGCCAGCCGCGCGGGGTTCGGGTTCGTCAGAAAGAACGTGTAGCCGAAAAGCTGGCCGACAGCACCTTCGATTTCGGGGCGGATCGCTTCGATAATGCGGCGCGAGCGGCGGATGCGGTCCGACCGGCTGGCAATGGCATCAAGATTGTCGCGGATCGGCTGTTCGCGCGGAATGTCCGACAGGGCACCGAAGATTGTTGTGAAAAATCCCGGGACTTCGGCAGCACCGCGCCGGTTGATCTTGATGCTGTGGATGCCCGGTTTGGGATCGATATAGACAAAACGCCGATCAACTTCGCGGCGGGCGGGGCGGCTGTGCAGCGCGTCGATGGCAGGGCGGAAGGGCGCGTTGGCGAGGACCGATCCGTCGATGAGGATCGTCGTTTCGCGACCGGGGAGGATGCGCGAGAGGAATTTGTCGCGGTCGGGCCACTCGCGCTTGTCCTCGTCGATGACACGGTCGAGTTCGGCCACGGTAAAAGGTGGAAAAGCACCGGGAAAGCTTGCAGTAGCTCGCGCGGCGAAGACCAGATCGTGCGCATTGCCCAATGTGGCCGGATCACCCGGGGCGTCACGGAAATTGAAAGTCAGTCTGTGTTCGGTCTCTTTTATTTCGGGGGGGGAGTTCAGCCGTAACGTCTCGGGATGCCCGCGAAAATCTGTAACTGTGACAAACAAATCAAGTGGCTGTTCATCGGGCAGCAGGCGCGGCCCCGCGGGTAAGGCTGCCATGGCGTCGAATGCCCGGATCAACAAACGGCTGAACACTTCGCCGCCGAACGGGGGTTCGAACCAACGGCCGCGGATGAAACGGGTCAGCTTGTCATGGATTTCGCCCCGCGTTTCAGGATCGAGATCGTCGTCCCAATCCGCGCCCTGCTGGTTGGCAAAGGCCCAGACCAGCGGCGTTGCCCAAATCTTGGAAAAGCGGGTTGCCATTTTGGCTTGCGGATCGACTAGGCTGTCAACGTCGGCATCCTGCAACCAAAGGTCGGTCAAGGGGTCGAGCGACTGTCCCGTTGCAATCGCTTGCGAGAGGAAAATGCCATTGATGCCGCCTGCCGATGCGCCTGCGACAATGTCGGCAAGGACGCGGAGCTTGATCCCGCTTAGCGCCTCGATTTCCTTCAGGAGCGAAACGTAGACCGCTTGGCTCGGGCTGGTGGCTGCCGCACCGTCATGGAACGCGCGCGATGCGCGGGCGAGGTGCCACACCTCTTTCGTGATCCCGTGCATGTACACCGCCAGGCTGATCCCGCCGTAGCAGACCAGCGCGAGGCGCAGTTCCTTTTCGCGCATGAGCAATGTCGTCGCACGGCGAACCAGCGAAGGGAAGGGCGCGGATCGACTCAATGAACGGCTGCACTGTCATGCCATGGACCGACTGCGGATCGAAATGCGTCACGTCGATGCCGAATTTGATCGGTTGCCGCGCCGGTTCGGGCATGGTGAAGGTGCCGAACATTCGGTCAAACAGCGTCAGGCAATTGCCGAAATTGCGGTCATGATGTTCGGGCGCGACCGAATGGTGGATTTGGTGATGTGCGGGCCCGAGTATCCAGCGGCCCCAACGTGGGCCGAATGTCATCCACAAATGCGAATGCTGGAGGTGCGTAATCATGATGCCGGAGAGCAGCATCATGACGTTGGCACCAAATAAAGTGGCGGGAGAGGCAGCGGGGCCAAATGCATAGGCCAACGCTCCGCCCGTCACGCCCATGCACATGGCCACAAGGTTATAAAAGCCGATTGTCTCGACCGGATGGACACGGGCGATGGTGAGCAATGACAGTGATTCCGCGCTGTGGTGAACCTGATGGAAGGCCCATGCCGGTTTGAAGCGGTGCATTGCCCAATGGTCGAGCCAATAGGCAAATTCATAGGCCAAGAAGAGGCATATTGTCGTGAAAGCGATAACGAACCATGACGGCAACATCGTCGCGGGCGGCGCACCGAAAACTTGCGTCAGGCCACCCGTCGTTGCGTTGGTTACAACTGCGCTCGCGATGATGGCCCAGCCGAACATCGCGCCGCCGCCCAAGGCACTCAAGGCAAACCAGCCGATGTCTGCACGGCCTGACTTTGTGCGCCAAAGACGGCGTGGAAACAGCGCGCGGAGCAGCGTTTTGACCGCGACGGGGCGACCACGGACCACAAAAATGGCCGCTATCACCAACGTCGTTGCGAGCGCCGCGAGCGAAAAGGTCGATCCCGGCGCGATAAATGTGCCGAGAAGCTGGTTTTGCCAAAACGCGGGGAGCGTTGACAGGAATTGGGCGAGCATATCCACCGCATCCGAATAGCGGCCGCACGGTAACAGTGCGTTAACGTCGCCGATGCTGGTTCAGAATCTCGTATGCCATGACGGCGGTTGCAACGGCAGCATTCAGGCTGTCTGCCTTGCCGCGCATCGGCATTTTGACAAGCAGGTCACATTCGGCTTCGTAAGCAGCGGGCAAACCCTGCGC
>JANOZQ010000450.1:0-4689 GCA_031429555.1 Sphingomonas sp.
TGATCCGGTCGAACAGGGCCGATGAAAAACCCGCTGCGCTGACGGGTTGCACCAGAACTGCAATGTTGCCGCCGCAGGGCAGGCCGACTTCCCACGCCGCGCCGTCCGCGACGCCATATCGCCGCACAGTTGCGGGGGCACCCGCAATGACTTCCGATGCAACGTGCAGCACATCGCCTTCGACGCACCCCCCCGACACCGAACCTATAAACGCGCCATCGGCATGGACCAGCATATGGGTGCCGACCGGGCAGGGTGCCGACCGCCATGTCTCGATCACTGTCGCCAGCGCCATCGGTGCGCCTGCCCATTCAGCGGCTTTGGCGAGGATGCGGTTATGAACGGCAGCGCCGGTTTGCATGGAAGAAGTTCAATCCGTTTTCATTCGATACGAACTGGTGTAAACCACGCCGATAATCAAAGCGCAACGAGGTCGGGCATGTCGATAGCAGCAACCGTGAATGGCAAAGACGTCGTTTTCACCGGCGAACCCGACACCCCGTTATTATGGGCGATCCGCGAGGAACTGGGCCTGACGGGGACGAAATTCGGCTGTGGCATTGCCGCGTGTGGCGCGTGTTCGGTACATATAAATGGTGAAGTCGCGCGGTCGTGTTCGGTCCCGGTCAGCGATGTTGCGGGTAAATCGATCACGACAATCGAAGGGATCAAGGGCGCGGACGGCGCGCTGCATCCGGTGCAAGCCGCGTGGATCGAGGCGCAAGTGCCACAATGCGGATATTGCCAGTCGGGCCAGATCATGGCGGCCGTTGCGCTGCTCAAAAACGGCGCGCCGAGCGATGCGCAGATCGATGAAGCAATGACCAATATCTGCCGCTGCGGCACCTACCCGCGTGTGCGCGAAGCCATTCGCGCTGCCGTTAAAGCGTAAGGGAGAAACGACATGGCCGATAATCCCACGCTCGACATTGCCGAAACACCCGCCGCCCCCACCAAGCGCAAAGGCGTCAAGCGCCGCGCTTTCCTGATCGGTGGTGCCGCCATCGCAGGGGCCGGCGTCTTTGGTGTCCTGTGGACTGACGATAGTTTTCGCAGACGCGCGGTCGAGCTGACGGCGCAGGGCGGCGAAGGGTCGTTTATGACGTGGTTGAAAGTCGGGACGGACGACGCCGTCACGATCTATTCCCCGCACATCGATTTCGGACAGGGTTCGCAGACCGCATTAGCGCAGATGGTTGCTGACGAACTGGACGCGGATTGGGCAAAGATCAGCGTGGTCAATGCGCCCGCTGATTCCGCATTTGCCAATCTGGCGCTCGGGCGCAACTTTGCGGGCGAAATGTCGGGACAGACCGGCCTGTTCAATGCGCTGCCCGAATCGCTGGTCGGCATGCTCGCGCGGTCAATGGATTTGCAGATTACCGGCGGTTCGTCAGCGATCCGCTTTACCGGGCAATTTGGCATGCGCGTGGCGGGCGCGGCGGCACGGCTGGCGCTGGTTGCCGAAGCCGCGAGCCGGATGGGCGTTCCGGCGGGTGAACTGACGACCGCGAACAGCATCGTGACGCATGCCAAATCGGGCAAATCACTGCGTTATGGCGAGCTTGCCGAAGCGGCAGCGGGGCGGTCGCTCGACAGCAACCCGCCGCTTAAAGAACGCGCGAATTACAAGTTTATCGGCAAGGATACGCCGCGCCTCGACATTCCGGCGAAGGTCGACGGCAGCGCGGTTTACGGAATCGACATGACGCTGCCCGATATGCGTGTGGCGCGGATCATGATGGCACCGGTGCGCGACGGCAAACTGACTTCGGTCGATCCGGCACCAGCGCTTGCGGTGGCGGGTGTCGAGAAAGTCATTCAGCTCGACAATGCGGTGGTGGTCATCGCCAAGGGCTATTGGCAGGCGAGCAAGGGATTGGCCGCGCTCGCGCCTAAGTTTACCGATGGCGGGCATGGCGCGCTGTCAACGCAGTCGATCTATGATGCACAGGCAAAGCTCAATGCGGCGGGGGCAACGCTTGCGACACCCGAGGGTGGCAAGCTGCTCAACGCTGATTACAAAGCGCCGTTCCTGCATCAGGCAATGATGGAGCCGTTCGCACTGGTCGCGCATGCCAAGGACGGCAAGCTCGACGTTTGGGGCGGTCTGCAAGATCCGCTCGGCGCACGGACAATGTTGGCCAAATCAGCGGGGCTCGACATCGGCAAGGTGATGTTTCACCCGATGATCATGGGCGGCGGCTTCGGGCGGCGCTTCCCGCCCTACAGCCAGATCGTCGACCAGATCGCGCGGATTGCGATGCAGGTTCCCTATCCGGTCAAGCTGATCTGGAGCCGCGAGGATGATGTGCGCCAGGGGGCCTATCGCCCACAGGTTTCGGCGCGGTTGCAGGCAGGGCTCGGCAAGGATGGCAGGATTGCCGCTTGGACAAGCGACTATGCGCAGATGGACGATGGCGGCAAGGAAGCGGGCGTCCCTTACACGATCCCAACGGTCGACATTCGCCATCACGAGTATATTTCGAACCAGGTCAATGCCTACTGGCGGTCGGTCAATGCGAGCCAGCATGGCTTTTTCAACGAATGCTTTGTTGATGAATTGGCGGCAGCAGCGGGCAAAGACCCGTTTGAATTTCGCCGCGATCAATTGGCAGCCGGATCGCGTCAGCGCATTGTACTTGAAACGGTGGCAAAACGGGCAGGTTGGGGCACAGCATTACCGGAGGGTACCGGACGCGGGATTGCGATTGTCGAGAGCTTTGGCACCATTGCCGCGCACGTCGTCGAAGCTAGCATGGGCGAAGACGGGCGGCCCAAGGTCGGCAAAGTCTGGGCCGTGGTCGACTGCGGCACGACCGTGAACCCGCGCAATGCCGAAGGGCAGATCGCAGGCGGCATCATCATGGGGCTGTCTGCGGCCATCGGTGAACAGATAACGCTCGAAAAAGGCGCGGTGGTTCAGTCGAACTTCGACAATTATCCCATCCTGAAACTGGCCAACTCGCCGACCGCCATTGATGTTCACTTCATCGAAAGCGGCGCGAAAATGGGCGGTATTGGCGAACCCGGTCTGCCCCCGGCTGCGCCTGCGCTCGCGAACGCGTTGTTCGCGGTCACGGGTAAGCGGATCAGGCAGTTACCGATCGTGACGGCCTAGATTTCGATCCACACCTGCGCTTCATCGCCCTCGGCCAACCGCTCGGCTTTACGCACGGCGGCCTTGACGGGAAGGAGGTAGCCGTTGACTTCTTTGCTAGGAAACAACGACGTACGCCAGCTGGTCGCGCCGATGGTGACGCTGACATAAACGGAGCCCCATGCCGCCGTGCGCCCCGGCGACGCGGCGCGGATGGCGTCGGCGACGGAGCCATCAATCGTGATGAAGAACCACGACATGCTGCTCGGCGTGCCGTCCTTTGCCTTGCCCTGCCACCGCCAGAGTTTGCCGGTGACGTCCCATGTGCCGCCCGTCGGCGCTTCGTCGCCCAATTCCTCTCGCAGGAAACGCGCCAGATCGGCGGGCAGCGCTTGAGCGTTGGCGGCGGCGGGCTTAGGGGCTTTGCTACTCACCCACCGGGGCATAGCATGACCGTCACAATCCGCGAATCCGACCTGATCGAAAGCGTCGCCGACGCGCTGCAATACATCAGCTATTTTCACCCGATGGATTATATCCGCGCGCTGGGTGTCGCGTATGAGGCTGAACAAGGGCCAGCGGCGAAGGATGCCATCGCGCAGATCCTGACGAACAGCCGGATGTGTGCAGAGGGGCACCGGCCGATCTGTCAGGACACCGGCATCGTGACCGTGTTCGTGAAATGGGGGCAGGATTGCCGCCTGGAATCCAACCGCTCGTTGCAGGAAGTCGTTGATGAAGGTGTCCGCCGCGCTTACCTGTATCCCAAGAACAAGCTGCGCGCGTCGATTGTCGCCGACCCTGCGTTCAGCCGTGTCAACACGAAGGATAATACGCCGTCGGTGGTCAACGTCGAGCTGGTGCCCGGAGCGACCGTCGAAGTGACCGTCGCGGCGAAGGGCGGTGGATCGGAGAACAAATCCAAATTCGCGATGCTGAACCCCAGCGACAGCATCGTCGATTGGGTGCTCGAACAAATCCCCAAAATGGGCGCGGGCTGGTGCCCGCCGGGAATGCTCGGCATCGGCATCGGCGGGACAGCAGAAAAAGCGATGACGCTCGCCAAGGAAAGCCTGATGGGCGACATCGACATGGCGTCGCTGAAAGCACGCGGTCCGGCGAACGACACCGAAAAGCTACGCATCGAGATTTTTGACCGGGTCAATGCGCTGGGCATCGGTGCGCAGGGGCTGGGCGGGCTGGCGACGATCCTCGACGTCAAGATCGAAAGCTGGCCAACGCATGCCGCGTCCAAACCGGTCGCGATGATCCCCAATTGTGCGGCGACACGCCATGCGCATTTCACAATTCGCGGCGACGGGCCGGTGTTCCTCGAACCGCCCCGCTTGAGCGAATGGCCCGACGTCAACTGGACGCCCGACAAGGCGGCAATCCGCGTCGATCTCGACACGCTGACGCCTGCGACAGTCGCGAGCTGGAAGCCGGGCGATCGCTTGCTCCTCAACGGCAAGATGCTCACCGGCCGCGATGCCGCGCACAAGCGCATTCAGGATATGCTGGGAAAAGGCGAACCGCTGCCGGTATCGTTCAAGGGCCGCACGATCTATTATGTTGGTCCGGTCGATCCC
>JANOZQ010000451.1:0-4025 GCA_031429555.1 Sphingomonas sp.
ATGCTCACCCTTGCCGACGTCGAACAGCTTCACACCCGCCGAATTCCGCCCGATCACGCGCATGTCGCTGATGTTCATGCGGATCAGCTTGGCTTGGTCGGTGACGAGCATCAGTTGCTGGCCGTCGGCGGCCGGGAAGCTTGCGACGACGGGGCCGTTGCGGTCGATATTGTCGATGTTGCCGATCCCTTGTCCGCCGCGGTTGGTGCGGCGGTATTCGTAGGCGGAGGAACGCTTGCCATAACCGTTGGCGCAAGCGGTCAAAATGAACTGCTCATTCTGAATCATGCGTTTAAACATTTCGTCCGACATTTCGCGTGGGGGTAGCAGGGGCAAGTCCGGACGGCGCTCTTTCCAAGGAGCATGACGAAGATACTCTTCTCGTTCATCAGTCGTTGCTCCCGAGCGATGCAAGATCGATAACGAGATAACTTCGTCGAGTTCTCCCTTTTCGTTCGGCTTCAATGTCATCCCGCGCACGCCGGTTGCCGTGCGGCTCTGGAATTCGCGGACGTCATCGCCCTTGAAGCGGATCGCTTTGCCCTGCCGCGTGGCCAGCAGCACATCGTCTTCCTCGGTCAACAGCGCCACACCGATGAGGCGGTCTTCGCTGTCCTCGTCGAAGCGCATCGCGATCTTGCCGTTGTTCGGGATGTTGGCGAACGCATCCATGCTGTTGCGCCGAACACCCCCCTTGGCGGTCGCGAACATGACGTGGAGCTTGCCCCATTCATCCTCGTTTTCGGGGAGCGTGAGGACCGTCGAGATCGTCTCGCCCTCGGCGAGCGGGAGCAGATTGACCATCGGGCGGCCGCGCGTGTTCGGGCCGCCTTCGGGCAAGCGCCAGACTTTCTTGCGATAGACTTTGCCTAAGGTGGAGAAGAACAACACCGGCGTGTGCGTCGACGTCACGAACAATTCGGTGATGACGTCCTCGTCCTTGGTCGACATGCCCGCGCGACCCTTTCCGCCGCGCCGCTGTGCGCGGAACGTGTCGAGCGTGGTACGCTTGATATAGCCGTCCATCGTGACCGTCACGACCATGTCTTCGCGTTCGATGAGCGATTCATCGTCGATCCCGTCGAACGAAGGCGACATGATCGAGCGGCGCGGGGTCGCGAATTCGTCGCGGATTGCGGTCAGTTCCTCGCGCATCACTTCATACAGGCGGACGCGGTTGGCGAGGATTTCGAGCAGTTCGACAATGCTGCCCGCAAGTTTCTTGAGCTCGTCGCCAATTTCCTCGCGGCCGAGCGCGGTCAGGCGGTTGAGGCGCAGTTCGAGGATCGCACGCGCCTGAATTTCGGAAAGCTGATAGGTGTCGCTGTCGGCCTGCGGCTCGATGGCCTCGACAAGCATGATGTAGGGGCGGATTTCCTCGATAGGCCAGACGCGCGCCATCAGCTTGTCGCGCGCTTCGGCGGGACTGGCCGAGGCGCGGATGATGCGGACAACTTCGTCGAGATTGGTGACGGCGATGACGAGGCCAAGCAAGATATGCGCCCGGTCGCGCGCCTTTTGCAGTTCGAATTTCGAGCGCCGCGTGATGACTTCTTCACGGAACTTGATGAACGCTTCGATGATGTCGCGCAGATTCAATGTTTCGGGGCGGCCGCCGCGGATTGCGAGCATGTTGGCCGGGAAACTCGATTGCGCGGGCGTGTGCCGCCACAGCTGGTTGAGGACGACATCGGCGGTCGCGTCGCGCTTCAGGTCGATAACGATGCGGACGCCGAGGCGGCTCGATTCGTCGCGGATGTCGCTGACGCCTTCGATGCGCTTGTCCTTGGCGGCTTCGGCAATCTTCTCGACGAGCGCGTTCTTGCCCTGCTGATAGGGGATTTCGGTGAGGACAATGCTGCGCCGGTCGCCGCGCCCTTCCTCGACTTCATGCTTGGATCGGACGATGATCGACCCGCGTCCGGTGTGATAGGCCGACTTCGCGCCATGCTGGCCGAGGATCAGGCCGCCGGTCGGGAAATCGGGGCCGGGGATGATCTCGATCAGTTCGTCAATCGTGATCGCGCCGTTGTCCATGTATGCGAGACAGGCATTGATGACTTCGCCAAGGTTATGCGGCGGAATGTTGGTTGCCATGCCGACCGCGATGCCTCCTGCGCCGTTGACGAGCAGATTGGGGAAACGTGCGGGAAGAACCTGTGGCTCATGTTCGGATGCATCGTAGTTTGGGCTGAAATCGACAGTGTCCTTGTCAAGATCGTCGAGCAGGGCGTTCGTGACTTTGGCGAGGCGCGCTTCGGTATAGCGCATCGCGGCGGGCTCGTCGGGATCCATCGATCCGAAATTGCCCTGCCCATCGATGAGCATGACGCGCATCGACCAGTCCTGTGCCAGCCTCGCGAGCGCGCCGTAAATAGCGCTGTCGCCATGCGGGTGATATTTACCCATGACGTCACCGACGATGCGGCTGCACTTGCGATAGGCTTTGCCCGCTACATAGCCGGCCTCGTGGCAGGCGTAGAGAATCCGGCGGTGAACGGGCTTCAGGCCGTCGCGGACATCGGGCAGCGCACGGCTGACGATCACCGACATCGCATAGTCGAGATACGACGTCTTCATCTCGTCAACGATGTTGATCGGCGTGATGTCGGAAGGGTCGGCGAGAATTAGCTCGTCGCTCATTTTCAGGGATTCTTTCGATGACGATTAAGTGACACTTGCTCTAGCGCGGGGCTGCGCAAGATACCAGCTTTTCAGTCGGCGATCCGGGTGCCGTCCCAAGCGAAATGGCCGCCGCTGTCGGCGGGGGACAGGCCGCCGATGACTTTGAGTAATTGTTCGGCGGCGAGGGCGGAGGTGAACAGCTTTTTGGGTGCGACATTGCCTTGGAATGGCTTGCTCATGCCAGTGTCCACTGTGCCGGGGTGGAGCGTGACGATGATCGCGTGCGAGCGGGTGCGTGCGGTTTCGATGGCGATGGTTTTCATGAGCATGACGAGGGCGGCTTTGGACGCACGATAACCGTGCCAGCCGCCGGTCCGGTTGTCGCCAATACTGCCCACCCGCGCACCGAGCACCGCAAAGACAGCGCGGCGGTCGCGTGGCATTTTCGGGATGAGGTGTTTGGCGACGAGGGCGGGCGCAATGGTATTGATGGCAAAGCTGCGCGCGAGAGCGGCGGGGTCGAGTTCCTTGAGCGCGCGTTCGGGGCGTTGGTAAGTGTCGTGCAGCATGCCGGTCGTAACAATGGCTAGGTCTACTGTTTCGACGGTCGTCGCGGCTCGGATGATGCTGGCCTCGTCGGTCGGATCAACTCCGGGGCGCGACCAGCGCAGTGCGCCTTCGATCTGGTCGGCCAGTGCAGTGCCAATACCGCCCTGGCCGATGATGATCGAACTCATTCGGGCAAAAAGTCCGGGACCGACAAATAGCGCTCGCCGGTGTCATAATTAAACCCGATCACCCGCGCGCCAGCGCCCAGATCGGGCAGCTTCTGCGCAATCGCGGCGAGCGTCGCGCCTGAGGAAATGCCGACCAGCATCCCTTCCTCCGCTGCGGCGCGCTTTGCCATCGTTTTGGCATCAACCGGATCGACCTTGATCACGCCATCCAGCATCTGCGTGTGCAGATTGGCGGGCACAAACCCCGCACCAATCCCCTGAATAGGATGTGGCCCCGGCTGGCCACCCGAAATCACGGGCGAGAGCGTCGGTTCAACGGCGAATACCTTGAAGTTCGGCCACACTTTCTTGAGTGCTTCGGCGCAACCCGTAATGTGCCCCCCGGTGCCGACGCCGGTGATCATCGCATCCAACCCATCGGGAAAGTCGGCGAGGATTTCCTGCGCCGTTGTACGCATATGGATCGCGATGTTTGCGGGGTTTTCAAACTGCGCGGGCATCCACGAATTGGGTGTCGCGGCGACAAGTTCGATGGCGCGCTCGATAGCGCCCTTCATGCCCTTTTCGCGCGGCGTCAGATCAAATGTCGCGCCATAGGCCAACATTAGCCGCCGTCGTTCGAGCGACATGCTTTCGGGCATGACGAGGACGAGCTTGTAGCCC
>JANOZQ010000452.1:0-3348 GCA_031429555.1 Sphingomonas sp.
CAGCCATTCGGGATCGGGCACGACAAGGCCGACGAGGTGCGGCCGCTTGTCGCCAACCACCATGGCCTGAATGATTTCGGGCTGGAGCGTCAGCATCCCTTCAATTTTTTGCGGCGCGACATTGTCGCCCTTGTCGTTGACGATCAGGTCTTTCTTGCGGTCGGTGATCACCACCCGACCCTTGTCATCCAGATGGCCGATGTCGCCGGTGTGAAGCCAGCCATCAATGAGCACGCGCGCGGTTTCGGCGTCGTTGTTCCAGTAGCCGTGCATGACCAGCTCACCGCGCACGAGGATTTCACCATCCTCGGCTATCTTGACCTCGGTATTGATCAGCGGTGGCCCGACGGTATCCATCTTGATGCCCGCGCTGGGGCGGTTGCACGAAATGACGGGGCCCGATTCGGTCTGGCCATAGCCCTGCATCAGCGGCAAGCCGAGGGCATGGAAAAACAGGCCGATGTCGGGATTGAGCGGTGCGCCGCCCGCAACAAGCGCTTTCATCCGCCCGCCGAATTTTTTCTGCACCGCCGGTCGCAACGTGCGCTTGATGAAGAAATCGACCGGACGGTCCCAGAACGGTATGCCCTTGCCGAGATCTTTAGCCCCCAGCGACAGCGCACGGCGCAGCAGCTTCGGCCCGATGCCGCCCTGCTTTTCGATGGTCTTCAATATCCGCGCACGCAGCACTTCGAACAGGCGCGGCACGACGACCATAACCGTCGGGCGCACTTCCTCGATATTCGCGGCCAGTTTCTCGAGCCCTTCCGAATAATAAATCTGCCCGCCCAGACCGATCGGCAAAAACTGCCCCGCCGAATGTTCATAGGCATGGCTCAGCGGCAGAAACGACAGGAAGACTTCATCGCCCCAGCCGAAATCATGGATAAAAATGTCGATGCACCCTTCGACATTGTGCAGGATCATCCCGTGATGCTGGCGCACGCCGCGCGGGGAGCCGCCGGTGCCACTGGTGTAGATGATGCACGCGGTATCGGTGCGCTTGAAATCAGCCCCCGCCGCCGTTGCCGCCGGATCAGCCATTTCGACCGACAGAATTTTTGCCCAGTCATGGAACGCGACATCGCCCGACTGGCCGACTTTCAAATCCTCGATGCCGATCACGGTCTTGCACTGGGTCGAACGGATGACCGACGGCAGCAATGTGCGCGCCAGTTTTGCCGTTGACACGATGACGGCCTTTGCACCCGAATCCTGCAGGATATGGCTATGGTCGCGCTCGGTATTGGTTGTGTAGGTCGGCACCGTAATTGCCCCTGCCGCCATGATCGCAAGATCGGCAATGCACCATTCGGGGCGGTTCTCGCTGACCAGCATTACGCGGTCGCCACGCTCAATCCCGAGTCGTTTAAGCGCCGCCGCCAGCGCCGATACTTCAAGCGCGGTTTGTTTCCAGCTGCGCGAGGTCCACGCTTTCCCGTCGCGGTGCCACAGGAACGGGGCATTGCCATATTCGGTCGCTCGCGTGAAAAACATTGTCACGAGATTGGGGAAATGTTCGAATTCGCGCATCGTCTCTCCTGTGGTCCGCGCCGGTTATGCCGGTCGCGGTTTACTCGTCGAGGGCATTGCCCGGGCTGCGCGGGTCGGCGGCACCACGCCAGCCCTTGGGCGTCCGCTCGACAGCGTTCAGTTTCGATCCCAGATCGCTGACCACAACCATCTGCCCCAGCGCCGCCAGCTGCGCCTGCATTGCGCCCAGCTTGGTGTCTTTTTCAACCAGCAGCGCGGGGCCGCTATAATAAATATTGGGAAGCGCAATTGCCTCCTGGGCGCTCAGGCCAAAATCCATATAGCCGACCAGTGATTTCATAACATGCATGATGATACGCTTGCCGCCCGCCGATCCCACTGCCAGCACAACACGGCCCTTGCGGTCATAGACAATCGTCGGCGACATCGATGACAGTGGTCGCTTGCCGGGGGCAACCGCATTGGCAACCGGCGCGCCGTCCTTGACCGGCACAAACGTAAAGTCGGTCAGCTCATTGTTGAGGAAATAGCCGTTCGCAACCAGCTGGCTGCCGAACGGCCCTTCGATCGTTGACGTCATCGAGGCAACATTGCCCGCGCCGTCGGTCGCCACGAAATGCGTTGTCGCAGGCACTTCGGAAGAGATGCCTGCGGTTCGCGGCTGTGCACCCGGCGGAGCGCCCGCGCCATAGCTTGGCAGCGACGTGGTCAGCGAAATCAGCGCTGACCGTGATTTCAGGTAACGCCGGTCGATCAATCCCGCGACGGGCACTTGCACGAAGTCCGGATCGCCAAGATACTTCTCGCGGTCCGCATAAGCGAGCTGCATCGCTTCGCCGATAACATGCCACGCGGTCGGGCTGTCCGACCCCAGTTTCTTCATATCGAAGCGCTCTATCATGCCGAGCATCTGCAGGATCGTCGTCGCACCCGATGATGGCGGCCCCATCCCGCACACTTTGAACTGGCGATAGGGCGCGCATACCGCATCGCGATCCTGCGCCTTATAGGCGCTAAGGTCAGCCATTGTCAGCACGGTCGGATTAAGCGTGGACCCGCCAACGGCATCGACAATCGCCTGCCCTTCGGCCCCCGAATAAAACGCATCCGGGCCATCCGCCGCCACCTTGCGCAACAGCGCCGCGAGTGCCGGATTGCGCTGTGTCATGCCTGCCGTCTTGGGCTTGCCGTCCTGCCAATAGAGCGCCTGTGCCGCCGGAAAATCCTTCCACAAAGGCGCGAGTTGCCGCAGCGCGCCGGCCAGTGTCCGGTTGATCTCGAACCCTTCGGCCAGCCGGATCGCCGGATCGAACAGCTTTGCCCACGGCAGCTTCCCCCACCGTTCATGGGTGCGCGCCATCAGGCGGATGTTGCCGGGAACCCCCGTGGAAAGCCCACCGGGGAACGCTTTCAGATATCCGGTCGGCTTGCCATCGGTCATAAACTGGTCTGGCCTGGCCGAGGCCGGTGCTTTTTCGCGCCCGTTGATCGTTGCGAGTTTGCCCGTGCTGGCATCATGATAAAGGATGAAACCACCGCCACCGATGCCCGACGATTGCGGCTCGACCACGGTCAGCGCAAGCATCATCGCCATTGCTGCGTCGGCGGCGCTACCGCCCTCGCGCAATATTTGCTGCCCCGCCTCGGTCGCGCGGGGATCAGCCGACGACACCACACCCCCTGCGCCAAAAGCAGCCATCGGGAGGGTGAAGGCGACAAGCGCTATGAGCAGACGGATCATACGCACACTCTAGGCGGCAAAGCTAAATCGCGTCTACCCCTACAGCATCGCCGACATGCGCAAATCCGTCACGTTCGAGCAGATGCGCGAGACCCGCAGCAATCGATTTCGCC
>JANOZQ010000453.1:0-10535 GCA_031429555.1 Sphingomonas sp.
TGCCAGAGGGTCTTTTTGTCTGTCGCCAAACCTTCGGGACACCCGCGCGCAAAGACGTCGCGGTCAATGCGGTCGTGCGCCATGAGCCGCGCTCCGGCGTCGCGCATCGCCTCCAGGCGGCGCAGGCGCTGCTGCAATCGAAACGCCAGTTCCTCGGGGCTCGGGTCTTCCCTTTCTGCTTTGGGCAGCAGCAAACAGGATTTAAGATACGCAAGCCACGCCGCCATAACGAGATAATCAGCGGCCTGCTCGAGCGCGATAGCCCCGGCGCGATCCAGATATTCGAGATATTGATCGACCAACGCAAGGATTGAAATCTCGCGCAGATCAACCTTCTGCGCGCGCGCCAACGCCAGCAAGAGGTCAAGCGGCCCCTCCCATGCGCCAAGGTCCAGCGTGAGGGATTCAGCATCGGTCATACCTCCGCCTCGCAGCACAACCGAAAAAGTGTCAGACACTTTTCCGAGCAAAAATTGCAAAAAATGCGATATCGCAAGGAAAAGTGTCTGACACTTTTTCGGACTCTAGGCGAGTGCAAGCAGCGTATCCCGTTTTGCAATTAGATCGGCAATCTCGGCAAAGTCCGCAGCGGGCTCGATCGTCGCCATTGCCGCCGCCAGACGGGCTGTCGCAGCCTCGGTCATGTCGGGCACAGCATCCGCAATCGCGACCATATCTTTCATCTTTCCCGAGCAGTGAAGCGCGACGTCGCATCCTGCCCCCAGACAGGCCACAGCGCGCGACGCAATATCGCCCGATAACGCATCCATGTCGAGATCATCGCTCATCAGCAGACCGTCGAAACCGATCCGCCCGCGAATGATGTCACGGATGACGATTGCCGACATCGTGGCAGGGTGCTCGCTGTCCCAAGTGTTGAAAACGACATGCCCGGTCAGTGCCATCGGTGCGTCGTGCAACTGCTCGAACGGCAGCAGATCGTCGGCCAATTCGGTCTCGTTTGCGTCGATCACCGGCAAATGGTGATGCGTATCGACGTCCGCGCGCCCCTGCCCCGGCATATGTTTGATCACGCCGACAACACCTGCTTGGCGCATTCCATCAAGCATCGCAGCGCCCATCGACGCAACACGCACGGGATCACCGCTGAACGACCGTTCGCCAATCGCTGCATGCGTTTCGGCGCGGCGTACATCGAGGACGGGCGCAATATTTACGTTGATACCGACGTCGGCCAGCATCAACCCGATGGCGCGCGCATTGACGCGCACAGCTTCGAGTGCAGAAATCGGCGCTCGATCATACAAAGCATCAAACGCAGCGGCGGCAGGAAAATCGGGCCATGTCGGGGGGGCCATGCGCATAACGCGCCCGCCTTCCTGATCAATCAGGATTGGCAGCACATCGCGGCCATGCAGCGCGCGCAGGTCATCAGTCAGCGCGCGGGCTTGCGCGCAATCCACGATATTACGCCTGAATAAAATATAGCCCGCGGGATCGGCGCCCGCAAAAAAGGTGCGTTCCTCAAGCGTTAGAACCGGACCGGAAAGGCCAAAGATGACGGGCTTCATGCCCGCTCCCTTGCCCGCGCCGGGGTCAGTTCACAATCATGCAATTCTCGCCCGCTACTTTCAGCTTGCCGCAGATCGTTGAGGCTTGGCCCCCGGCATTGGCGCGGAGGCGATACACTTGATTGCCGTTGACCTGCGCGGTTACAACCGATTTGGGCAGCGCCGACAAATAACCGAAGCGCTTGGCCAGTGTTGTCCACGCTTCGTTGGCTTTGGCTTCCGAGCCGAACGCCCCAAGCTGCACCAGCGATCCACTCGCCGCCGTCATCGCCACATTGGGCAAAGGCTTGGCAGGCGGTGCGGCCACCAACTTACCGCCCGATGCCGGAACCGATGCGGTGGCGACAGGTTTGGCGGGCGCGCCGCTGAAACCGGGCTTCGGCGGCACGGCTTTGGCACCCTTTACAGGCGTTTCGGATGCTGCGTTGGTGTCGATCTTGCCGTTCGCTTCAGCTCCCTCGGACGCCGCAAAGCTGCTGTCGCCCTGACCTTCGACTTTCATGCCGCCGGGCGCATCGGGGCGAACCTTATAGTCGCCTTCCTGTGCTGCGATCAGTTTGCCGTCACCCGTCGGTGCGGGCTGGTTGCGCAACAGTGAAATGCCCGCGATGACCACGCCCAGCGCAACAATTGCGGCAATCGCAAAGCCGATCAGCTTGCCGGTCGAAATGGTTTCGTCGTTGGCGTCGTCGTCGACAGCTTCAAGCCACGGGAGACGGTCCTCGTCCTGCAAAGGCAGTGTGTCGCGCGTATCTTCGGTCACAATTACATCTCCTCGGCGGCCCGGACCCCCATGATCGACAGACCATTACGGATAATTTGTCCTATACCATTCGCTAAATATAGTCGTGCCTGTGTCAATTCGGGACGGTTAACCATCAGGACGCGCCGATCAGGCCGGTCATTGCCCATATTGAAATAACCGTGAAATGCGGCCGCCAGATCAAAAAGATAGAAAGCAATCCGGTGTGGTTCGCGACTCGCCGCCGCGGCTTCCACGATTCGCGGGAATTGGCTCGCGAATTTAACCATTTCAAGGTCTTCGGCATCAAGCAGCGACAGGTCCGGCGTGCCGGGCTCGATCCCCGCCTCGGCAATCTTGCGCCCCAGCGAACAAATTCGCGCATGGGCATATTGGACGTAGAACACCGGATTGTCCTTCGACGCTTCGACAACTTTGGCGAAGTCGAAATCCATCTGCGCATCGGCCTTGCGCGTCAGCATCGTGAAGCGGACGACGTCCTTGCCGACTTCCTCGACGACATCGGCAAGCGTCACGAAATTGCCCGAGCGCTTCGACATTTTCACAGGCTCGCCATTACGAAGCAGCCGGACCATCTGAATGAGCTTCACGTCGAACGGTTTGCCGCCCGTGAGCGCTGAAACGGCGGCACGGATGCGCTTCACTGTCCCGGCGTGGTCTGCACCCCAGATATCGATGAGCGCGTCGGCGCTTTCCGACTTCTGGAAATGATAAGCCATGTCGGCGCCGAAATAGGTCCAGCTGCCATCGGATTTTTTGATCGGGCGATCCTGATCGTCGCCGAACTGTGTTGACCGAAACAGTGGCAGCGTGACCGGTTCCCAATCGGGATCGACTTCGCCTTTGGGGGCTTCGAGTTGGCCGTCGTAAACGAGGTCCATTTCGCGAAGTTTAGCTTCCGCCACCTCCGGCTTCTTGGCTGCTTGCACCTCTGATTCAGACGCGATCACATTATGGCGGATACCGAGCTTTGCGAGATCGGTTTGGATTAGCTCCATCATCGCTTTGACCGAGCGTTCACGGAATAAAGTGAGCCAATCACTCTCGGGCTTACTCACATAAGCATCGCCGAACTCAGCCGCCAATGCCTGCCCCACTGGCACCAGATAGTCGCCCGGATACAATCCTTCGGGGATCTCGACCGTCTCGCCCAGCGCCTCCCGATAGCGCAGGTGCACCGACCGCGCGAGGACATCGACCTGTCCGCCCGCGTCATTGACATAATATTCGCGGATCACCTTGTGCCCCGCATATTCCAGCAAGCTCGCCAGCGCATCACCAACGACCGCGCCGCGGCAATGCCCCATGTGCATCGGCCCCGTGGGATTGGCCGAGACATATTCGATGTTCACCGTCGTGCCCGCACCAAGCGTCGAACGTCCGTAATCTGCGCCCGCCGCATGGATCGCCGCCAGCTCATCGCACCACACGCCTTCGTCGAGCCGCAGATTGATGAACCCCGGCCCCGCAATCTCGACCGCACGCACGCCCGGCACCGCCTCGAGCAACGGCTTCAACCCCTCGGCCAGCGCACGCGGGTTCGTCCCCGCCCCCTTGGCCAGCACCATCGCCGCATTGGTCGCCAGATCGCCATGCGACGGGTCACGCGGCGGCTCCACGGCGACATTGGCCCGGTCGAGGCCCGCAACGGCGGGAAGTTGGTCAAGCGCGACATTCAGATGCGAGGTGTAGGTAGCGTAAAGTGTCATGCCCGCGCCTTTAGGGCGTGTTGGCGCGGAGGGAAATCCGGCTTCGTTCATTCTTGCTGATATCCGCCAAAATGTGTATGACAGTGTCACAGGAGATTGACATGGCAAGCCGTGCAACAAAGCCCGTCAGCGTAACACTCGGTTCGTTGACCAAATCCGCTCAAGCGCGTGTCGAGACAGGGCGTTATACCTCGCTAAGCGAAGTCGTCCGCGCAGGCTTACGGGCACTTGACCGCGAAGAGGCCGAACTTGATGCGCTGCTGAAAGCGCGTGTCGCCGAGGCATTGGCGGATATACGACCAACTGTAAGCCATGAGGAAGTCTTCGCCTCGCTAAAGCGGCGTCACGAGGCGCGGATAGCGCGTGACGCATAGGATTGTCTGGCAGCAAACCGCACAAAACGATGTTGACAATCTATACGACTGGATCGCCGACCAAGTTGGTGGAGAGACCGCTGACGACTACATCGGGCGGATTAAGACGCATGTGGAAAAGCTGGCCGACCTTCCGGGGTGGGGAGCGCCGCGCGAAGAACTCGGTGCCGGGGTTCAGACGATTACCTTTCGGCGACGGACCGTAATCGCATATCTCGTCGAGGACGAAACTGTAAAAATTCTGAGCGTGTTTCATGGGGGGCGGGCATTACAGGGTCCGTTCAAAGAATAAAAAGAGCGCCGTTTAGCTTTTCCCCACTACACTCTCGGGCAAGTCCTTGCCGAACACGCGCTGATAATATTCAGCGACGAGGCTCCGCTCGGCCTCATCGCATTTGTTCAAAAACGATAGCCGGAACGCAAACCCCACATCCTTGAAGATCAGCGCGTTCTGCGCCCAGGTGATGACAGTGCGCGGGGACATCACGGTCGAGATGTCGCCGTTGATGAAGCCCTGCCGCGTCAGATCGGCGACGCGGACCATGTTGTCGACTTCTTTTTTGCCGCCTTCGTGGTCGTATTCGCCCGACTTCGCGAGCACGATCTGCGCTTCGACTGCGGCGGGGAGGTAGTTCAATGTCACGACGATGTTCCAGCGGTCCATCTGCCCCTGGTTGATCTGCTGCGTGCCATGATAGAGACCGCTCGTGTCACCTAGGCCGACGGTGTTGGCGGTCGCGAACAGGCGGAACCACGGGTTCGGGCGGATGACGCGGTTCTGGTCAAGCAGGGTCAGCTTGCCTTCGGTTTCGAGCACCCGCTGGATGACGAACATCACGTCGGGGCGGCCCGCGTCATATTCGTCGAACACCAGCGCGGTCGGGGTTTGCAGCGCCCACGGGAGCAGGCCTTCGCGGAATTCGGTGACTTGCTGACCATCCTTCAGGACGATGGCATCGCGGCCAACAAGGTCGATACGGCTGATGTGCGCGTCGAGATTGATACGGATGCACGGCCAGTTGAGGCGCGCCGCAACCTGTTCGATGTGGGTCGATTTGCCCGTGCCGTGATAGCCCTGAACCATCACGCGGCGGTTGTGCGCAAAGCCGGCGCAGATCGCGAGCGTGGTGTCGCCATCAAAGACATAACTGTGGTCGAAATCGGGCACGCGCTCGTCGGCTTCGCTGAAAGCGGGGACCATCATGTCGCTGTCGATGCCGAACAGTTCGCGCACGCTGACCTTTTTGTCGGGGGCGTCCATCACGGTTGCAGTGCGGCTGTCGGGCTGGGTGTTCGGAATGGTCGTCATCGCATAATCCTGAGTTCTGGCCTCGCCTATAACGTCGGGTGGCACATCGCAACGCTTCGTCATGGGAAATATTGTCGAAATGCGGCATTCTGACAGCATCACGACTCGCACGGGAGCAATACCATGGCGACACAAGCAGAGCGCGAAGCCCAAGGCCCGACCGGCGGCCTGACCCCGCATATCCAGATTGGTGACAAGCGGGCAGCTGAAGCGATTGACTGGTATATCAAGGCGTTTGGCGCGACCGAAATGCGGCGGCAGGCGGTGGACGACGGCCGCCTGATGCACGCGCACCTCCACATCAACGGCGCGTCGCTGATGCTGCACGACGAATTTCCCGAATATGTCGGCCCCGCCGATGTCGATGTGGCGGGGGGTAGCGGCCTGACACTGCACCTTCAGGTCGATGATGCAGACGCGTGGTTTGACCTCGCCGTGGCGGCGGGGGCGACGGCGACAATGCCCGTGGAGGACATGTTCTGGGGGGACCGATACGGACAAGTGATCGATCCGTTCGGATACCGCTGGTCGATAGGCTGTCCGCTAAAAGGAGACGCACAATGAGCTATATTGACGGTTTCGTGATTGCAGTGCCGACCGCGAACAAGCAGAAGTTCATCGACCATGCAGCCAAAGCCGATCCGGTGTTTATCGAGATGGGCGCAATCCATGTCGTCGAAGCGTGGGAGGACGATGTCAAGGACGGCACGGCCACCGATTTCCGCCGCGCGGTGCAGGCGACAGCGGACGAAAGTATCGTCTTTTCGTGGATAACATGGCCCGACAAGGCAACGCACGACGCCGCCTTCGAAAAGTTGATGGCCGCCGATTTCAAGGATCCGCGCATGGACCAGACGACAAACCCGATGCCGTTCGACGGCAAAAGATTGATCTTCGGCGGCTTCATACCCGTCGTCGAACTCGGAGGAAAATAACATGACGAACATGCATGGCGATTTCATCTGGTATGAATTGATGACGACCGAGCGCGAAGCCGCGACGGCGTTTTACGAAAAGGTCGTCGGCTGGAAGATCGAACCCGAAGCGTCGGGCGACATGGACTATCTGATGATCGAAGCGAGCGAAGGGCTGGTCGGAGGCCTGTTGCCGCTGACTCCGGAAATGACCGATGGCGGCGCGCGGCCCGGCTGGTTCGGCTATGTCGCGGTCGACGACGTCGACAAGATGGTCGCTTCGGTCGAGGAAGGCGGCGGCCGGACACAGATGCCCGCGCGGACGATGGAAGGCGTCGGGCGTCTGGCGATGGTCGCCGATCCGCAGGGCGCGCCGCTTTATGTGATGAAGGCCGACGGCGAAGGCGAAAGCCATGCCTTTTCGTACGACCGTCCGCGTGCGGGTCACTGCGCGTGGAACGAGCTGGCGACGACCGATGTCGAGGCCGCCAAGCATTTTTACGGCCAGCGCTTCGGATGGGTGAAGGACGGCGAAATGGATATGGGGCCCATGGGCAAGTACGAGTTCCTGCGCCACGCGGGCCGCGCCGATGGATCGGTCGTGGGGCAGGGGATGATCGGCGCAATCATGCCAAAGATGCCGCAGATGCCGGTGTCGGCCTGGTCCCATTATTTCCGCGTGCCCGACATCGATGCGGCAGTGGCAACGATCAGTGCGCATGGCGGCACAATCGTGCAGCCGCCAATCGAAATCCCCGGCGGCGATTTTTCAATGAGCGCCATCGACCCGCAAGGCGCCCATTTCGCGCTGGTTGGATCACGGAAAGGATGACGCGATGACCCATGCAACCCTGTGCTTGTGGTATGACGGCACGGCCGAAGAAGCGGCAACATTTTATGCAAACACCTTTCCCGACAGTGCCGTCACGGCCGTCCACCGCGCGCCGTTGGACTATCCGATGGGCAAGGCGGGTGATGCGCTGACAGTGGAATTTACGGTGCTCGGCATCCCCTGTATCGGCCTTAACGGCGGGCCGATGTATACGCATAGCGAGGCGTTCAGCTTCCAGGTCGCGACCGGGGACCAGGCCGAAACCGACCGATACTGGGGTGCGATCGTCGGCAACGGCGGCGCGGAAAGCCAGTGCGGCTGGTGCAAGGACAAATGGGGCCTGTCGTGGCAGATCACGCCGACAGTGCTGACCGAAGCGATGGCAGCGGGCGGTGACGTGGCCGCGCGAGCTTTTGCGGCGATGATGCCGATGAAAAAGATCGACGTCGCGGCAATCGAAGCGGCAGTGCGGGGATGAGCGACAATTTCGAACTCTCGGTGACGCGTTTTATCGCCGCACCGCCCACCCGGGTTTGGGAAATCATGGCGAACCGCATCGAAGAATGGTGGTGCCCAAAACCCTGGCGCGCCGAATTTGCCTTGCTCGAACGACGCGCGGGCGGGGAGTCCGACTGCACCATGTATGGTCCCGACGGCGAAGTGCATCCGAATCCGGGTATGGTGCTGGCGTGGGACGAGGGGAAACGCTTTGCGATGACCGACGCGATCGTCGGCGATCTCGAGCCGACCGGGCCGTTCATGATCGGCATTTGGTCGGTCGAGGCGGAGGGAAGCGGCACACGCTATCTGGCACGGGCGCGGCACTGGACGGCGGAAGCGCGCGATCGGCACAATGAGATGGGCTTCGAAGCCGGCTGGGGTGCCGCCGCGGATCAGCTGGTTGGGCTGTGCGAGACTGCGAAAACTTGACAAAAAATACCTACCGAGATAGTAGGAAATCAGATGCGCAAAACGGCTCTCACGCCTGCTTCGTATCCCGACCATCCGGTCTGGATCGCCCTCTCCCGTTACACAATCGGCCCTGAAGACGCGGCGCTGTCGTTTGCCAACCGGCTGTCGCGCGAGAATGGATGGTCGGCAGAACATGCAGCGCGCGTCATCGACGAATATAAACGCTTTTGTTTTCTCGCTGCGACTGCCGGACATCCGGTCACGCCGTCGGACGCGGTCGATCAGGCATGGCACCTGCACCTGACTTACAGCCGCGATTATTGGGACCGCTTCTGCCCCGACGTACTGGGGCGGCCGCTGCATCACGGGCCGACAGCGGGAGGTGGCGACGAGCAGGCGCGCTATTTCGCGCAATATGCCGACACGCTGAAAAGTTATGAGGCGGTCTTCGGCGCGCCAGCGCCCGCCGACCTGTGGCCCAGAGCGTCGCAGCGTTTGCTCGACGATCCGCGTGCGCGCCGTGTCCACCCGCGCGATGGCGTGGTTGTTAAGCGTTGGGCGCTAGGGACGATGTTGGCGGTAAGCGCGCTGGCGTCGGGATTGCTTGTTTTTCTCGTGCAAGGAGGATGAAGACCATGTCTCTCGGACCCTTTGATTTGGCTGGTGAACCGTTTCTGATCCTGTATCTAGTGCTGCTTGTTGCAACGATAGCGGCGGGCGTCATCATCCCGCGGCGGATGCGGCCCGAGGGGCGGCGGCAGAGCGTCACCGATCCCGACCATCTCGCTTATCTGGCGGGTGGCAAGGCACGCTTTGTCGACGCGTTCGTCGCGCGGATGCTGGCGGCCGGCACGCTGGTGATGGCGACCAAGTCGAAGTTCATGGGCGGCACGCGGGCCGCGACGCCCTCGGCCGCCGAACGCAGCGTGCTCGGCCTGTCCGCGCCGTTCGGGTGGAGCGCGGTGCAAGGCGTGCTCGATCCTTTCGCGCAGCCTATTCAACGGACTCTGATGGGCAACGGCTTGCTGATGTCGGCCGAGGAAGTCGACCGCGTGCGCTGGGCACAGACATTGCCTTATGTCCTGGTGATCGGGTTCGGGTCGATCAAGCTGCTGATCGGCGAAATGCGCGAGCGGCCGGTAGGGTATCTGACGGCGCTGCTCATATTCACGACGGTGCTGGCGCTGATGCGCTGGTTCATCGTTGATCGGCGGACGGCGGCGGCGCGCCATGTGATTGCCGATGCGACGCTGCGTCACCAGCGCCTCAAGATCGCCCCGACGACGCCCGAAATCGGGATGGCGGTCGCGCTGTTCGGCACGACAGTGCTTGCGGGATCGGCCTGGGCGGATTTCCACAGGATGCGCGCGAGCGACAGCAGCGGCAGCAGTTCGTCATCGGACAGCGACGGCGGGAGTGGCTGCGGCGGTGGTGGATGCGGGGGATGCGGGAGTTAGGCGAACGCCGCAGATTGCCTCAGCTGATTATAGGCAGCAATCGTCCGCCCCAACGCCGCTTCATGCGTCCGGTCGCCGCCATTGCGATCCGGATGAAACCGCCGCAGGCGTTCGGCGTAGCGGGTGCGGAGCGCCCTGCGGTCGGCGTCGACGTCAAGGCCGAGTTCCTTCAGCGCGCGGCGGTCTTCGCCCGACAGCGCGCGGCCATCGGTGCGTTGTTTTGGCATCGTGTCGCGAAAACGCGCCGAGATCGCGTCGAGCGGATCGCTGAAATTCGCCCAGTGCGGCGGGCGGTCTGCACCGACGGTGTTGAACGCGCGGGTTTCGCGTTCCCATCCGGCGAAAGGACGTTGCTGTTCGAGGATTTCGTCGGTGCTCATCCCGTTGAAGAAATTATAGCGCGCGTTGAATTCGCGGACATGCTCCAGACACAGCCAGCGCCACGACCCCGGCCCGTCAAAACCGCCCGGCTCCAGTGGTGCGCGAAACTGGCCATGCTCGCGGCATCCCGGCTCGGCACAGGGTTCGTCGCGGTCGACGCGACCGTGGAATCGGGTGTGACGGCGGAACTGTTCGGACGGCATAATCCAGCTATATAGGGACGATGCACGATGACCTCAAAGGGCCAATGGCCACCGAAATCGAAGCGCGGTTGGCGGCGGCCTTGTCGCCCACACAGCTGAACGTCATCAATGACAGCGGGCACCACGCGGGGCACAGCGGCGACGACGGG
>JANOZQ010000454.1:0-9698 GCA_031429555.1 Sphingomonas sp.
ACTGTGACTCCCCTCCAGCCCTTGCTGGAGGGGTTGGGGGTGGCTCCTTTTGATCGGAGAAAAACTATGACCGACTGGTTCGCCCGGCCGCTGACGACGCTTGCCTTTGCGTGGCGCGTTGAAAGGCGGGATGGCATTACACTAGGGTTTACGTCGCATGATCGCGATCTCACCATGGGCGGGCTGGCGCATCGCGCCACGCCGGGGATGTTGCCGTCGGCGATCGAGCGGTCCGACGGGCTGGACGCGGATGATGTGCAGTTGTCTGCGGCGCTCACCAGCGACGCGTTTACCGATGCCGATTTGATGGCGGGGCGGTGGGATGGGGCGGCTTTGACGTTGTCGGCGGTGGACTGGACTGCGCCCGATGTCGCGCCGGTTACGTTGCTGACGGGGGAGTTTGGCGAGGTCGAGATCAAGGATGGCGGCTTTGCAGTGGGGCTGCGGGGGCCGACGTCGGTGCTTGATGCGGCGGTCGTCGAAGAGACATCGCCGGAGTGTCGTGCGCAGCTGGGTGACAGGCGGTGTCGTGTTGACCTGAGCGGGCGGCGGGTTTCGGCCGAGGTGGCTTCGGTCGTTGATAGTGTGGTGACGTTGGCGGGGGCGCTGGCGGATGGTAACTTTGCTTATGGGGCTTTGCGCTGGCTGACCGGCGATAATGCGGGGCTGGAGAGTAGGGTCGTTGCCAATGCGGGCGCGACGGTGACGTTGCGCGATGTGCCAGCGTTTGCGGTGGCAGGAGGGACGCGGGTTGAGCTGGTCGAGGGGTGCGACAAGCGCTTTGGAACTTGCATCGCGCGCTTTGGCAATGCGGCGAACTTTCGCGGAGAGCCGCATCTGCCGGGCAATGATTTGCTGACACGTTATGGAGATTGATCCGAAGGGGCCACCCCTAGCCCCTCCAGCAAGGGCTGGAGGGGGACAGATTGCATTGTCCCTCGTCGGTGCGCCATTTCGGTTGCATGGGAGAGACCCAGAAACTGGTTTGGACTGTGTCGGCGTGGCGGCGCTGGTGTTTGGCGTGGCCGATGTGCCGCGTGGCTATTCGGTGCGGACGGCGGATGGCAGCGGCGTTGCCAAGCTGATTGATGCGGCGGGATTGACGCGGGTTTGGCGTGAGGCTGTGGCGGGTGACCTTGTTTTGGCGAAATCGGGACCGGCGCAGTGCCATCTCGTTGTGATGACGGATGCGGGGTTTGTGCATGCCGATGCGGGGATCGGGCGCGTTGTGGAAACGCCAGGGCCGCCGCCGTGGCCGGTTATTGCAATCTGGGAGGCTTGAAGCATGGCGACAGTGGTTTTGTCGGCCGTTGGCGCGATTGTGGGCGGGCCGATTGGCGCGGCGGTGGGTGCCGTTATCGGACAGCAGGTCGACAAGGCGATCTTTGCGCCGCCGCGGCGACAGGGGCCGCGGCTTGGCGACTTGACGGTGCAGACGTCCTCTTACGGGTCGATGATCCCCAAGCTGTTCGGGACAGTGCGCGTGTCGGGGACAGTAATTTGGGCGACGGACCTTAAAGAAAGCCGGACGACGCGGTCGAATGGCAAGGGGCGCGGGTCGGCCGATGTTTACAGCTATAGCGCATCGTTTGCGGTGGCGCTGTCGGGGCGACGGATTTCCGACATCGGGCGGATTTGGGCAGACGGGAAATTGCTGCGCGGGGCGGCGGGGGATTTCAAGTCGGAGACGGGTTTTCGCTTTTATGTGGGCGACGAGGGGCAGGCGCTTGATCCGTTGATTGCCGCGAGCGAGGGGATTGGGACGACGCCGGCGTATCGCGGGATTGCCTATGCGGTGTTCGAAGACATGCAGCTGGGAGGGTTCGGGAACCGCATTCCGTCGATCAGTTTCGAGGTTATAGCCGACACGGGCGGCACGTCGGCGGGGGCCGTGCTTTCAGGGTTGGGTGCGATAGTCAGCGATGGCGGGCCTATGCTCGACGGGCTGGCAGCTACAGGCGACAGCGTGCGCGGGGTGGCGGAGACGCTGGCGCAGGCAATGCCGTTTTCGACTGTTTTTGACGCTGGCTTGCTGAGCGCTCGGTTCGGCGCGGGGCCACTGCGCGCGATTGCTGCCGATGATCGCGGCGCCTCTGCCGACAAGAAAGCGGTGGCGTTGTCGACGGATCGGGTTGCAGCAGCGGCAATTCCGGATATCGTGACGCTGGCTTATAATGAGGTCTCGCGCGATTATTTGATCGGGGCTCAAAGAGCGAAACGGGATAGCGCATCGCGACGGGAGATGCGGTTGGAACTCCCGGCAGCGCTGAGTGCCGGTCCGGCGAAGGCCATTGCCGAAGCGCGGTTGGGCCGGATGTGGGCGGAGCGTTCCAGGGCAACAGTGACGCTGCCGTGGCGGGCGTTGACAGTGGAGCCGGGAGATCGGGTGACCGTTCCGGGTCTCAGCGGTAACTGGCGCGTGGCGCGGATGACGTTTGAAGCGATGGTCGTGCGGCTTGATTTAGTGCTGATTGCGCCTGCTAGTTTGGTGGCGGTAACCGCTGATCCGGGAAGGGATCGGCCGCAGGTTGATTTGCCGCACGGGACAACGACGTTGCGGGTTATCGATTTGCCACAGCTTGGCGATGTGCCGGACGTGGTGCCGTTTGTGGCGGTGGCGGCCAATGGCGTTTCCGGTGGATGGCGGCGCGCGGCGTTGATGACCAGTATCGACGGCGGTGCGACCTATGTTGATGCGGGCAGCACGGCATTGCCCGCTGTTATGGGGCGGACGGTGACGACTCTGGCGGTCGGCGGGTCGGCGCTGGTTGATCGGGTTAATGCAGTCGAAGTTCAACTTGTACACCCCGGTTTGGCGTTGAGTGATGCGGACGAGGATGCGCTGCTCGCCGGTGCCAATTTGGCGATGATCGGTAACGAAGCTGTCCAGTACGGTCGTGCCGAGCCGCTCGGTACCGGACGCTGGCGTTTGTCGGAATTGTGGCGCGGGCGGCGCGGGACCGAATGGGCTGTTGTAGTTCAACCAATCAACACACCGTTCACTTTGCTTGAAGCGGTCGCGTTGGCGCGCTTGGCGAGCGCCGCGGCGGTTGGCAATGTGCGTGTGATGGCCGTTGGCGTCGGCGATGTGTCGGGCGTCATTGCAGATGGTCCGGCCGAAATCGGAGCCAGTGTGCGGCCTTTATCACCTGTTGCAATTGCGGTCACACCGTCTGGCGGCGATCTGGAAATCGGTTGGACAAGGCGGTCACGCGACGGCTGGCGATGGCGCGACGCCGTTGATGTGCCGGTCGGTGAGGAAGCCGAGCGGTATCGCGTCACCAAAGTTGCAAACGGGCGGCCTGATTTGGTCGTCGAGGTTGCGGCACCGACGTGGACTTACAATGCGGGCGAGCGAGCAACCGATTTTGCGGCGGGGGCGACGTCAGCAATGGTTTCGGTCGTTCAAGTCGGCGCGCTCGGCGTTTCGCGCCCGGCAACAATGACGGTGTCAACGAATTGAGGAGTTCGACATGGGTTTACAATCGGATCGCTTGAAACTTCCCCTTCTGGCCGCGGCGCAGGCGCAGAAAGAAGTGACGCATAACGAAGCGCTGGCATTGGCCGATATCGCCGTCCAAGCTGTGGTCCAGTCAGTGGCGCCGGCAAATATCCCGTCGTCGCCTGCTTCGGGGCAATGCTGGATCGTCGGTGCCGCGCCAACAGGTGCGTGGGCGGGGCGTGCTGGATCGATCGCGTGCTGGACGGGCGGCGGATGGCGTTTTGTCGCACCGTTCGAGGGCATGCAGGCATGGAGCATCGCCGACAATGTTGCCATCCGGCGTGGCGCATCGGCATGGGTCGTGGGTGCAACAACAGCAACGAGTGTATCGGTGGGCGGCCAGCAAGTTGTCGGTGCGCGGGTTGCACGGGTGTTTGGTCCCACAGGCGGGACGACGATTGATACGCAGGCACGGGCAGCCATTGCTGCCTTGATCGCTGGCCTTGAAACACATGGATTGTTTTCAGCGACTTGACCTTTCTGCAACCTTTCGCGATTTGGTTGGTTACGGCAGCAGCTTATCAAAGCGTGTCTCCGCATAGTGCGATATTTTGGCAACAGTTTGCTGAATTGGGTGCTTGCGCGGAAACATCGCTTTGAGTAGTGGGTTATTGCTGTCCTTAGTGACAAAATTGAAAGGGGATTATTATGCGGAAAATGGCTATCGCAGTTGCGCTCGCCTCCACCGCCATCGCAGCACCCGCCCTCGCGCGGAATGATGCATGGTACATCGGTGTCGAAGGCGGTGCCATGATCGTCGAAGACATCAAGCTCAATATTGGCGCTCTGCCAGCCGCCGGATCTGTCGATCACAAGATCGGTTATGACGTTGACGGAATCATTGGTTACGACTTTGGCAGCTTCCGCATGGAGGCCGAAGTGGCCTACAAGCAGGCGCAGGTTGAAGGATACACCAGTGCGACAACGACTCGTCGTGGTGGAACTCGGCCAAATGCTGCTGCGGGAACATTCCCGGGCGCAGCAGGCCAGAC
This sequence comes from Sphingomonas sp., assembly GCA_031429555.1. GTDB lineage: Bacteria > Pseudomonadota > Alphaproteobacteria > Sphingomonadales > Sphingomonadaceae > Sphingomonas_O. The sequence goes on from JANOZQ010000454.1 coordinate 4,495, forward strand.
ATCGGCACTGAGCTTCATGCTTAATGGCTTGCTCGACTTCGGTGACGACGACTCGATTAACGGATTTGTCGGCGGCGGCGTCGGCGTTGCGCGTGTCAAGCACGCCAATTATTCGATCAATCCTGCGGGCACGTTCCTGAATGATTCGGACACCGGTTTTGCCTATCAGGCGATTGCCGGTATCCGTGCGCCGCTGACCGACAACATCGACGTCGGTTTGAAGTACCGCTTCTTCAATGTTGACGGTGTTGACACAATCGACGGACTCGGCCGCGCAAACCGTGGACGTTTCCGTTCGCACAGCCTTCTCGGTAGCTTCATTTACAACTTCGGTGAAAAAGCGGAGCCAATGGCACCACCGCCGCCGCCGGCACCGGCTCCCGAACCTGCTCCACCGCCGCCGCCACCGGCTGCTGCGGTCTGCACGCCCGGACCGTATATCGTGTTCTTCGAATGGGATAAGTCGGACATCACGCCGGAAGCTGGCTCGATCCTCGACAATGCTGTCACTGCTTACGGTGATTGTGGTCAGGCTCAGGTTATGCTCGCCGGTCACGCCGACAAATCGGGCACGCCCAAGTACAACCTTGGTCTCTCGCAGCGCCGCAATGACGCCGTGCAGGGTTATCTCACGAGCAAGGGCATCCCAGGCGGCGTCATCACGACGAAAGCCTTCGGCGAAGGCGCACCACGCGTCGAAACCGCCGACGGTGTCCGCGAACTTCAGAACCGTCGTGTGGAAATCACATACGGTCCGGGTTCGGGCATGTAATCAAGCCTTCGGGTTTGGAAATGAGGGGCCGGTCGCAAGACCGGCCCTTTTTTTATGCATGTTTCCGCTTGAAGCGGATTGCCGGTTCGGCGCACACTCGCTGTCGATAAGCGAGGGTGCATGACCGAGACTCTTACGATCCCCGCACCGAAGACGGTGCCATTGCTGGGCAATCTTCATCAGATTCCGAAAGCCGGACTAATCGGGCATCTGCTCGATGTTTCCAAAGAATTTGAAGACCCTGGCATATTCAAATTGCGGTTTGGCAGCCGTGTCGGGATTTTTGTAACCCATCCCGACCTGGTTGCAGAACTTTGTGATGAGACGCGATTCCGCAAAATCCCCGGCCCTGGCTTGCGCGTCGTTCGCAAATTTGCGGGCGATGGCCTGTTCACGGCGTTCAGCGAGGAAGCCAACTGGGGCAAGGCGCACCGAATTTTATTGCCGGCTTTCAGTCAGCGATCCATGCGTGGCTACTACGACAATATCCTTGAGGTCTGTGATCAGCTGATTGCGAAATGGACCGGACTGGCAGGGCAGGACGTCCTGATAGCCGATGATATGACGCGGCTGACGCTTGACAGCATCGCGATTGCCGGGTTCGGGCACAGGTTCGATAGTTTTTCGCGCGACGAAATCGATCCGTTCCTCGAGAGTCTTGCCAGTGCGTTAGGGGAGTCACTTAACGTCATTACGCGTCTGCCGATCCAACAGAAGTTTGCGAAGAAATCGACAGCGCAATTCAATGCCGACATATTGTCCATGAACACGCTGGTTGACGGGATCATCGCGGATCGCCGGTCGAACCCGACCGATGCGCGCGACCTGCTCAACTTGATGCTGACGGCGGCAGATCCCGAAACCGGTGAGACACTCGACGATCTCAATATCCGGTATCAGGTGTTGACGTTCCTGATCGCCGGGCATGAAACGACGTCGGGGTTACTCACCTTTGCGTTCATGGAAATGCTGAAAGCGCCGGCTGTATTGGCGCAGGCCTATGCCGAAGTTGACCGGGTTCTGCCGGGCGACACGCGACCCGCCTACGAGCATCTGGCGCATTTCAAGGTCATCGAACGTATCGTCAAGGAAACGCAGCGACTGTGGCCGACCGCGCCGGTGTTTTCAGTTGGGCCGTCCGAAGATGTGATTATCGGCGGCAAATGGCGGATGCGCAAGGACCGCCCGATCAATGTCTATGCCCCGGGACTGCAGCGTCATCCGAGTGCGTGGGACGACCCCGAAGAGTTCGATATTGATCGCTGGTTGCCCGAGGCCGAGGCAGCGCACCACCCGCATGCCTATAAGCCGTTCGGCAATGGGGCGCGCGCGTGCATCGGGCGGCAATTCGCGCTGGTGGAGGCCAAGCTGGCGATTGCGATGATCCTCCAGAAATTCGCAGTGTCGGACCGGCATGGGTATCGACTGACGTTAAAAGAAACGCTGTCGATCAAGCCCGATGACTTCAAAGTCCGGCTGCGCCTGCGGGCACCGCACGAGCGACTGTCGGTTGCAACACCTGTCGTTATTTCCAATTCAAGCAGCGATATCGGAAGTGCAGCGGGAGCGGGGCAACGGCTTTCTGTCATCTATGGAACCAGCCTTGGCACGGCCCGTGATATTGCCGAGGAGATTGTCGAACGGGCGAGCGCCGACGGGTTTGAATCGCGCGCGATTTCGATGGACGAGGCGATGGATACATTGCCCGAGGACCGCGTGATCATCTGCGTTACGGCAACCTATAATGGTCGCGCGCCCGACAGCGCTTTGGCAGCGGAAGCAGCGATTGATGCGGGGCAGTTTGCTGGCGCAAGCTGGCCCGAGACGCGCTTTGCCGTGCTTGGCATCGGCAACAGCCAATGGCCGAATTATCAGGCGTTCCCCAAGAAAATCGATGCAGCACTCGAAGCGACAGGTGCGCAGCGCCTTTGTCCGCGTGGAGAAGCCAATGGTGACGGCGATTTTGACGGCGGGGTCGCGTCGTTCCTGAAAGACTTATGGGCAGCGCTCGGCGCGAAGGGCGATGCTGTTAAGGCGAGTGGCTTGTCACTTCAGGTGGTCGATGGCCGCGATGCGCGGGCGGCGGTGCTCCCCGATCAAGCCGTCGAGATGGAAATCAGTCGTAACGAAGAGATGGTTCATCCGGGCGGTGGCTTATGGGATTTTGCCAAGGAAGCGCCACGCGGATCAACGCGGTTTATCACCGTCAAGTTGCCCGAGGGCCAGAGTTATGCGGCGGGTGACCATATTGCCATCTATGCGCGCAATCGCAAAGAGCACGTCGACCTCGCTATCGAGCGATTGGGCGTGGCAGGTGCGATGCAGGTGGTGCCTTCGGGTGCCAGCGGACGGTTCCGCCATTTACCGATTGGGCGCACGGTGACAGTGCGGCAGTTGCTGACCGACTTTGTCGAAATCCAGGATCCGATGCCGCGTCGCGCCGTCGATATTGTTGCCCAGCAAACGCGCTGTCCGAATACCAAGGCCGAGCTGGCAAAGCTCGCGGATGATGCGGTGTGGCAGTTGGAGGTCGCCGACAAGCGGCTCACCCTGCTGGGGTTACTCGTCAGGCACCCCGCGGCCGAATTGAGCCTCGACAGCTTTGTCGAACTGTCGTCAGCAATTTCACCGCGCTTTTACTCGATTGCTTCGTCACCGCTTGTCAGTCCCGATGCGGTCGACCTGATCGTGGGGACAGTGCACGCCCCGGCCTGGTCTGGGATCGGCACACATCAGGGCTTTGCCTCGACGCACATGCGTGATCTCGCACCTGGCGAGCATGTGTTCGGTTATATTCGTCGCCCCAATCCACCTTTTGCGCCGCCACAGGATGGTGCCGTGCCGCTTGTGCTGATCGGACCGGGCACAGGGTTTGCGCCGTTGCGTGGTTTCATTCAGGAGCGTGCTGCACTTGATGCGACGGCACCATGCCATGTGTTCTTTGGCGCGCGGCATCCTGATCATGACTGGTTGTGCCGCAGCGAGATGGAGCAGTGGGCGGCCGACGGCGTGATCAGTCTTCACATGGCCTATTCACAGGTCGAGGGGCATCCACACCGTTATGTCCAGGATGCGGTCTGGGGGGCGCGCGATTCCGTATGGGATGTTGTTGCGCAGGGTGGCCAGATATTCCTGTGCGGGGACGGGCGCTATATGGCGCCGGCGGTGCGAGATACGCTCATCAAGATCCACGCCGAAAAAACCGGCGGCGATCATTTGGCCGGATCAACGTGGCTCGAAGGGTTGATCGAGGACGGCGTTTATCATCAGGACGTCTTCGGCTTCGGAAAGTAGCTTATTCACCGATGCGGAGTAGCTGGCGTGACGTCCGTGCCGTTTGCACAATGAACAGGACGATCAGGATCCCGCCCAGCCCGCCGATAAACATGTCAAATGGGGAGAAGTCGGTCGACAGCGCCAAGCCCGGGCCCATCGCGAACATGCAGAGCGTCATGGCAATAAGCACAAGGCGCAGCTCGGTTGGTCCGGCGGCGACGTAGGACAGGCGAAATTCGTCAACCACGCGCGCGGCGACGAAGGTGTGGATCGAGAGCAGGAGATAGGCACCAAGCCCGAACAGCGCGATATCCATCCGCAAATAAGGGCTAAGACCCAGCCCAATCATAATCAGCATATTGCCGAGCGCATCGGTGCTATGGTCAATGAAATAGCCAAATTTGGGCCGTTCGATTTTGCGGAAACGTGCAAGGCTGCCGTCGAGGGAGTCGCCGAACCAGTTGATGAAATAGGCAACAACGGCCAGCCACAGCCACGCAGCACTAAAAAAGCTCAACGCATATCCCGTGGCGACGAGCGCTGCACCAGTGAAGCCGATGCTCGTCAGCCGGTCAGGCGTGATCGAAGGCGGCATCCGTGCGGCAAGCCAGGTCAGGAGGCGACGTTCACCCACCGCAAGAATGTTTTGCTGGATCCGCTGAACTGGTTGTATTGTGGCCATAATGTCAAACTCGACGACGCACGGATGCGACTATGTCATCGTTCCTACCCGAAATTGCCATAAATACGAAATGATTATGCGACGGAACGGTCGAAGTCCTGCTTTGATACTGGTGCTGGTGAGGCCCCCCTTGCTCCATCCGGCAATCCAGTCCAGCATGTCTCGATGAATGCTGCGCCATAGAGCGCACGGGGAGAGACGGATGCAACAGCTGAGCGGGCAGGACGCAAGTTTCGTTTATATGGAAACGCCGTCAACGCCGATGCATATCGGGTCGGTCGGCATCTATGATCCGTCGACCGCACCGGGCGGGTTCGTTCGCTTCAAGGATATATTGGCGTTCGTCGAAAGTCGGCTTGGCGGGGCGCGACCTTTCCGCCAGCGGCTGGTGCGCGTGCCGTTTGATCTCGACCATCCCTATTGGATCGAGGATCCCGATTTCGACATCGAATATCATATCCGCCACATCGCGCT
>JANOZQ010000455.1:0-1685 GCA_031429555.1 Sphingomonas sp.
GATGTCGTAGCATTCGTGCTCGAACCGCGTTCCGTGATCGGCGAGCAGCGATGCCACCCGCGCGATGTCGGCAAAGGTGTTGCGGAAGATGAATTTCTCGCTGTCGAGGATGTATTGATCCTCCCAGGGGAATTTCCACGCCTTCACCTTGCGGCCCATGTCATGGAACGAGAAATTCATGCTGCCCATGTTGAGCGAGCACATTTCGGGACTGAACCGCAGTGCCGCGGCCAACCGGTCGTCGGGCGACATGTCGGGGCTGCCGCCAGTGGTCAGGTTGATGACCGCGTCGGTGGCTTGGTGGATGATCGGCAGAAACTGCGCGTAGACATCGGGATTGCCGGTCGGCGCGCCGGTATCGGGATCGCGGGCATGGAGGTGCAGGATCGCCGCGCCTGCTTCCGCCGCTGCAATCGCCTGATGCGCAATGTCGGTCGGGGTATAAGGCAGGGCGTCGGACAGCGTCGGCGTATGAATACCGCCGGTAATCGCGCAGGTGATGATGACCTTATTGCTCATCCCGCCGTGTATCCGCCGTCGGCATAGACGATGTGGCCGGTATGAAAATCCGAAGCGCGGCTGCATAGAAACAGCAGCGGCCCCGCCAGATCCTCGGGTTCGCCCAACCGCCCGACCGGCACGCGCGCGAGGAACCCGGCACGCACCGCTTTGGCATTGTCGTCGTCGGCAAACATCCATGCGGTCAGCGGCGAACGAAAGACGGTTGGCGCGATCGCGTTCACCGTAATCCCGAACTTTCCCCATTCGCAGCCCAAGGCTTTGGTCATGCCATCGACGGCGGATTTGGAGGTGCAATAGGCCGAATAGCCAGCCGGATGGCCGAGCTTGCCGCGCGCCGAGGAGGTGAAGACGACTTTGCCGCCGGTCCCCTGTGCGATCATCGCTTTGCCCGCCGCGCGCGCGATCAACCAGGCACCGTCGACATTGGCACGCATCACGGCTTCGAAGCGTTCGGGCGACATGTCGGTGATCGGTGCGACGTCGTTCATGCCCGATGCGACGACGAGGATGTCGATCTTGCCATAGGCAGCAACGGCGGCGCTGATGATGGCATCGCAATCGGTTTCGCTGTTGGGGCGTTTGTTGACCGACACCGCGGCCAAACCAGCCGCATCGAGTTCACTCTGAAGCGTTGCTAACTCCGCCGCATTGCCCGCAGCGATTGTCAGTTTCGCCCCCGCAGCACCGAGCGTTGCGCACACCACTTTGCCGAAGGCGCCGGTCGCGCCGACAATGACAGCCGACTTGTCCGCTACGTCGAACAATCCCGAGGGATCGATAGAGGGGAGCGTCATGCCGGTGTCGCCGGATAGGGCATGACGACAATCATGCTGGCGACGGCGTTCGTGTTGTTCCGCACCTCACGCGCTTCGCCTGCGGGGATGAAGCAACTGTCCATCACGCCCAGCGTCGCGGCTGTGCCGTCGCCAAGCGTTACCGTGACTTCGCCCGCCGTCACGACATAGATTTTGCCGAGCGGCCCGGCGTCCATATCCGCCCCGCCGCCGGGGAGGATATGGCTAAGGCCCGTCCATGCGAAGTCAGCACCCGAGGCTTCAAAGCCCTGAAGCCGAAGCGCCGTGCACCCGTGATGCAGCGGCGGGTGGTAAGCCTTGGCTTCGGCGTAGCGGGTGATCTCCATCAGTCGTTGTCCCGCCCGGTTT
>JANOZQ010000456.1:0-7268 GCA_031429555.1 Sphingomonas sp.
AGACGGGATCAAAGTCGGTATCGGGCCGGGATCGATCTGCACAACGCGCGTGGTCGCGGGGGTGGGTGTGCCGCAGTTGACCGCCATCATGGACTCGGCGAACGAAGCGGCCAAGTCGGGTACTCCGGTGATTGCCGATGGGGGGCTGCGTACGTCGGGCGATATTGCCAAGGCGCTGGCGGGGGGCGCATCGACCGTAATGGTCGGCTCGCTGCTGGCAGGCACGACAGAGGCACCGGGCGAGATTTTCCTCTATCAGGGGCGTTCGTATAAATCCTATCGCGGGATGGGAAGTGTCGGCGCGATGGCTCGGGGCTCTGCGGATCGCTATTTTCAGCAGGATATCAAGGATCAGCTGAAGCTCGTGCCCGAAGGGATCGAGGGGCAGGTCGCCTATAAAGGCCCCGCGCGCGACGTGATCCACCAGCTTGTCGGCGGGGTAAAGGCAGCAATGGGCTACACCGGATCGCGGACGATTGCCGACCTTCAGGCGCGCGCAAAGTTCGTGCGTATCACCAATGCGGGCCTGCGCGAAAGCCATGTCCACGACGTGTCGATCACGCGCGAAGCCCCGAATTACCCGACGCAATGACACCTGCTGCACGGGTTCAGTCGAGCATCGAAATTCTTGACCTCATCATCGCTTCGGTCCGGGATAACGGTGCCGCGGCGGATGTAATCATTGCCAACTGGTTCAAGACACGGCGCTTTGCCGGCTCTGGGGATCGGCGTGCGGTCCGTGACCTGATCTATCGTGCGATCCGCACATTTGGGGACGTGCCCAAATCAGGGCGGGCCGCAATGCTCGGGTTGGCGGCAGATGATGCGGACATGGCGGCATTGTTTGACGGCTCGCCGCACGGACCACCGGCGATTGGGGTATCCGAACGGCCCGCCGTGCCGAGTTTGTTGCCCGGCTGGCTGGCGCGGATCATTCCCGAGGAAGAGCATGAAGCGCTGCTCGAACGCGCACCGTTCGATTTGCGGGTGAACACGCTGAAAACGTCGCGCGAGTTGGTCCTGCCGATGCTTGAAGGTTCCGAACCGATTGATGGCACGGCAAACGGACTGCGCCTGCCCGACAAAATTCCGCTGGCGAACCGGCCCGAACTGAACGGCCTGATCGAGGTGCAGGATGCCGGGAGCCAGATGATTGCCGAAGCCTGCGAGGCCAAACCGGGCCAGACGGTCATAGACCTCTGTGCAGGTGCAGGCGGCAAAACGCTGGCGCTGGCAGCGGATATGGGCGGGCAGGGGCTGCTGTACGCTTGCGATACGGATCGCGGGCGCCTCTCGCGACTGGTTCCGCGTGCCGAAGTGGCAGGAGCGGGGTTTGTCCAGACGCGGTTGCTCAACCCCAAGCGCGAGACTGAAACACTCGAAGACCTGCGCGAACGTGCGGACTGCGTGCTGGTCGATGCGCCCTGTTCGGGCAGCGGCACATGGCGGCGTAATCCCGAACTCCGCTGGCGATTGACGCATGCGCGGCTCGACGCCGTGATCGAATTGCAGGCGTATCTGATCGATCTGGCGGCAACATTGGTCAAGCCCGGTGGTGCACTGGTCTACGCAGTCTGCTCGCTGATCGGTGAGGAGGGGCAGGCGCAAGTTGACGACTTTGTGCGGCTTAACACGGGGTGGACCCTCGAGAGCGCGTGCACGTTAACCCCATCGCGGGACAAGACGGATGGTTTTTTCGTCGCACGGCTTATTCGGGCGTGCTAACCAATATCAGTAAATGCTTATGGAGACTCTGATGCGCCTGACGCCCCCTGCGATTGCGATTGCTGTCCTGCTTGCGACAGTATCGAGTGTCAGCCACAGCCAGCGCCCCGATAACCAGATCGATGTACGGTCGTTGATGCTGCTGCGCTTGGGGCAAAGTGAAGCTGCTGCTGGCCGCTATGATCCAGCTGTCGATGCACTGGAGAGCGCCCTTGCGGTCGATCCAAAGAACCGGTCGGCATTCCTTGCGCTGGCCGATGTCGCAAAGAAACAGGGGCTGCCGGGCAAGGCGATCCGCCTTTACCGCGAGGCTTTGATTCTTGAACCCAATGACGTCGCAGCACTGGCGGGGCAGGGCGAGGCGCTGGTGGCTAAGGGCGCGGTGACGAAAGCAAAGGAGAATCTGGCGAAAGTGCGGACGCTGTGCGTATCGGCATGCCCCGAACAGGTTTCGCTCGCCGCCGCCATTGATCGCAGCACCACGGGGCCAGCCATGTCTGCGCAGACAGTGACACCGCGTCCGGTCGCGACCGTCGGTAATAAAGCGAACTAAAGCACTTTTTAGATTAGGCGCGCGATTGCGACAAAATCACTGACGTTCAACGTTTCGGCGCGACGGGTTTCGTCGATGCCGAGCGTTGCCAACGCTGCCAGCGCCCCCGGAACCCCTTTCACACTTTGACGGAGCATCTTGCGGCGCTGTCCGAACGCGGCCGCGGTCAGGCGCTCGATGGATGCGCAGGTGACATCCTCGGGCTGTGCCTCGGGCAGGATGTGAACCACGGCCGACATGACTTTGGGCGGCGGGGTGAAAGCCGAACGGTGAACTTTCATCGCGATCCGCGCGCTGCTTCGCCATTGCGATAGCACGGCAAGCCGCCCGAATGCCGACGTGTCGGGGGTGGCGACGATACGCTCGGCGACTTCCGCCTGAAACATCAGCGTCAGCGAAGCCCAGCGCGGTGGCCAGATTTCGCCGGTCAGCCATTTCACCAGCAGCGCGGTCCCGACATTGTAGGGCAGGTTGGCCACGACATGCCCGCCGGGTTCGATGACATCGACAAGGTCGACGGTCATGGCGTCAGCCTCGATCACGTTGAGCTGTCCCTGATGGGCCGCGCCCAACTCGGCGAGGGCGGGCAGGCACCGTCGATCGCGCTCCACCGCAGTAACGTGCGCGCCGGCATCGATCAGCGCGCGGGTCAGGCCGCCCGGACCAGGGCCAACTTCATACACTGACTGGGCAGTCAAATCACCGGGAACAGCGGCGATCCGGTCGAGCAACTGGCCGTCGAGAAGGAAGTTTTGCCCGAGTGCCTTGCTTGCCGTCAAACCGTGGCGCGCAATGACTTCTCGTAATGGCGGGCGTTCACTCACGCCGCTTGTTGCGTGCAGGCCTGTTCTGCGCGGCATGTTGTGGCCTGTGCCGCCATTTTAATCGCCGCAATCATCGCACCGGGGTTAGCGACATTCTGACCTGCAATGCCGAATGCGGTCCCATGATCGGGCGCGGTGCGGACAATGGGAAGGCTTAGTGTCATATTGACACCGTCATCGAAGTGCAGCGTTTTCAACGGGATCAGTGCCTGATCATGATAGAGGCAGATTGCGACGTCATATTGCGAACGCGCGCGTGAATGAAACATCGCATCGGCGGCGGTCGGCCCGGTTGCGTCGATGCCTTCGCTTCGCAATATCTCGATGGCGGGCATGATCAGGTCGATCTCTTCACGGCCGAGCGCGCCATTTTCGCCGGCGTGTGGATTGAAACCGGCAAAGGCAAGGCGCGGATTGTCGATCGCGAAATTTTTCTGAAGCCCTCGTGCGGTGGCGCGGCCAGTGCTGACAATCATTTCGATTGATAGCGCCGACGCAACATCAGCGAGCGGCAGATGCGTCGTCACAGGGACAACTTTCAACGTCGGTCCCGCGAGCAGCATGACCGCATTTTCACTGGCGACGCCGCAGCGCTCGGCAATGAATTCGGTCTGCCCCGGATGCGAAAAGCCGATGGCGTAAAGTTGGGTCTTCGACACCGGACCCGTGATCAGCGCCCGTGCTGCCCCGGATCGCGCGATCCCGACCGCGAGTTCGAGCGAATCGAGCGAACAGCGCGCGCCTTCAAGATTGGGTTCGCCGGGCGTGATCGAGCCGGCATCCTCAAGCTGCATGACCGGCAGCGCGCGTGTGAAAACATCTACCGACTGCCGTGGGTCATCAATCGCTTCGACGGGGCCGAGCCACACGGCCTGAATGGCGCGCACGTCGCCCACAGCGAAGAAAGGACAAAGCCCAGCGCGTTCCCGCTCGACCCAAGCCTTGGCGATAATCTCCGGCCCTATACCTGCCGGGTCGCCCATCGCCACCGCAAGCGGGGCATCAGCGGAATAAAGACTAGCGATATTCCACCACCGCATCACGACGAAGATCGCGCAGATAGCGCTGCGCACGCTGGTTGACACGCGTTTCTTCCATTTGGGACATCAATTGGTCGAATGACGGGCCGCCCGCCGACTGCGCTTCGTCACGTCCGCACAGCACGAGAACGCGCACCCCTTCGGCCTGTGATCCGAACGGTGGCGTCGCTTCGCCGATCGACAGTTTCAGAAGCATGTCCTGAAGCTGCGGCGGCAAATCACGGACCTTGACCTGGTCATTGTCGATGACTTCAGCTTTTTGCTCGGCGGCAACTTCGGCAACCCGACCACATCCGCCCATCGTCTGCGTCGCTTTGGCAAATGCTTCGGCGCGAGCCGTAGCGGCAGCAGGCGTCATGGCGGGATCGAATTTCACCGACAGCTGGCGCAGGTTCAGCACAGCATCGCGCGGATCGCTGGTGAGCACTTGGCGACTGTCGACCAGATACATGATCGAAAAGCCGCCCGGGACGGCAATCGGTCCCGCCAGTTGACCGACCGACAATTCCTGCGCGGCAAGCGCAAGTGCATCGGGCAACTGTGGCGCGCGGACCCAGCCAAGGTCACCGCCGACCGATGCCGTCGATGCTTCGGAAAACTGACGCGCATAGGCTGCAAAGGATCCGCCCTGCCGGATCTGGTCGATGATCTTCTTGGCGTTGGCAATCACTTCATTCGAATTCTCTGGCGCAGCTGAGAGATATATTTCACCGATGTGAAATTCCTTCTGCCCCTTTGACGCTTCGAGCCGCGCCATGATGGCCTGCACTTCCTCGCCGCTCACGTTGACGAAAGGCTCGACTTTGCGCCGCAACACACGGCTCCACGCAAGCTCGCCCTGAATCTGGCGTTTGATCGAGCGATCCGACGATCCCTGCTCGCGCAGATAGGCCCCCATCGTCGCGGGCGTGCGTTTGAATCGCTCGGTAATGCGCGCATAACTTGCGTTGATTTCGGCGGGCGTGATCGTGATCTCGTTGGCCTTGGCTTCCTGAATCTGGAGCGTTTCATCGACCAGATTGCGCAGCACCTGCAGGCGCAAACGCTCCTTTTCCTCGGGCGAAACACGGCCACCGTTGGCAACAACAATCAAAGCAAGGCGCTGGTCAATGTCGGTGCCGGTGATGATGTCACCATTCACAATCGCTGTCGCCTTGCGCAGATGCGGATCGACTTTGCCAAATGTCGTCAGCACCGTTGGCAGGTTCAACCCGGCATTGTTCGGCACAGGTTGCTGATCAGGAACGGTTTGGGCGAAACCGGCGGCGGCCACAAGCGTCAATGCGCTTGCCGTGGCAATGCCCTTCAATCGGATATTCACGCGTCGATAAATCCTTGAGTTGACCTGCCGGGTCTTTGCCCGTGCGATGGTGAACGCAGGCTTAGCGACCCAGCCCGCGGAATACCAGCCTCAGCAAATAGGAGTTGCCCGCTTGCGCGTCGCCGGTCGAATCATAATCGCGCCGCCAGGTCAGCCCGATGTCGAGGCACTCGTCGGTATAGGCAATGCCGAGCCGGTGGCGGATGGGTTCGTAACCGTCAGCCGCCGACAGTGGATCTTCTGCTTGATCGGTCAGATCGACAACCGCCGAACCGAATATCGAAATGAATTTGCTGATCTGAACGCGTCCGCCAACACGGACCTCCTCACGGTCGCGCAAATCCTCGAGCGCGGGGCCGATATTGCGGTTGAGGCGCAGGTAACCGAGCGTTGCATAGGTTGAGCGGCTGCCGATGGTGGCATCGAATTCCTGACGGCGTGGCGTGAAGTTATCCTTGTCGAGGCGGAAACGGTAACTGGCGCTGACCATGTCGCGGTAACGGACGGTGGTGCGCCCGACGACATCGGACACTTTGCTGCTAAGGCCTGTGCCGTCGGGGAGCAGGGTGTTGGTGTTGGTCAGGCGGTAGCTTTGGCCGATATTTGCCGTAACGGCCCAACCGGGTGCATCAAACGCATAGTCGAGACCATAAGTAACCCGCGTGCCATCTTCCCAGCGGTCGTAACCGGGAAAGCGGTTGAGCGCGAAAAGGTTGCTGTCCTCGAGATCGACGGCGCGGGCATCCTCATTCGGAATATTGAGATTGCTCGTGCGCGGCGACGCAACAATCTGGACACGCGGCGTGATCCGCTGCGTTCCGCCAAGAAATTGCCCGATAAACGGCCAGCGGACTTCAGCTGCGAGAGCTCCGATCCCGCGCGACTGATAGCCCGCCGTGCCCCGATAAAGGGCGGTCGTCGTCGATAGGTTTTCGTCACTGTGATAAAGATCGCCGCGCGCATAGGCGGTGAACAGCACTTCCTGACCCAGCCGGGTCAGTTTGCGCAAATCCCAACGGACGCCTGCAAATGCCCGCTGCGTGTCTTGTCCGACACTGCGCCCCAGCGCGAGCGCATTCAGTTGCACGTCAAACTTTCCACCAAGCACGGGGTCGTTGATCCTTCGGCGATAATCCACTTCAGGCAGCGCAACAGGGATCTGCCCCTGAATATCGCCGGATCGTAACGTCTGGATCGACCAGCCGTTCAACGAGAAATAGCTCTTGCTGTCGATCCGCTCGAGCTTCAGGTTAGAGCGCAGCCGGTCGTCACGCGAAATGTCATAGCGGCGGAGAAACGTACGGTCGGTGACGCGGCGGATTGATCCGCTGACACTCCACTGCGGATCAAGCTGAAACCGTCCGCTGGCGTCAAGATAGCCGCGGAAAGCACGTTGCGCCGTAGCGCCTGTCGTTCCCGTGGCGATACGCGAACTATAGGTTGCGATACCACCAATCTGATAGGCACCATGCTTTGTCAGCGCGCGATATTGTCCCTCGATTGCAGGCAGCGTCGAGGAATAGACATGCGGCGTGATCGTCAGGTCGCGGTTTGAATTCAAACGCATGTAGTAAGGTAGCGATATTTCGAGGCCGTTGGTCCGCGTATATTGCAGGTCGGGGACGAGAAATCCGCTGCGCCCGTCCGTGCCCAGCGGCTGCGACAAGGTCGGTATCACGAATAGCGGCACGCCGAACATTTCGAGCCGAGCGCCCTTGAAAACGATTTCCTTGCGGATCGGATCGTGGATGATGCGCACGGCCGAAATCTGCCAGCTGGGTTTGCGCGGACAATTGTTGCTGTCG
>JANOZQ010000457.1:0-1586 GCA_031429555.1 Sphingomonas sp.
GCCTTGCCATTGGCCGTGCAGTGGAGCGGGAACGTGTCCCCCACGGCCGAAATTGCGGTGAGGCGCGACGTGCCGACAACCTGATCGACGAAGATCGCGGTGCGCCCGCGCAGGGTCGACAAATCGACGGTTTCGGCCACGTCACGCGACAGGGATTGGAGGAACGGGCGCACGATCCGGTCGGTCTCGATATTCGCCGCCGCAGCCAGCCTCACGAGTGCGGAACCAAGCGTGACACCGCCGCGCGGACCGCCGGTCATGACAAGCTGTTCGTTCGCAAGTGCGCCCACGAGTCGCTGCACCGTCGAACGGGCAAGATCGAGGCGCTTGGCAAGTTCGCCGAGGCTCAGCCCATCGGGCTCCGATTCAAGCGCGCGCAGGATTGCCGCAGCACGCGCAATGACCTGAACCCCGTTACGGTCGGCAATGTTGGCCGCATTGCTGGCTGTTTCGTCCATCATGCGGTGCAGTTGTCACAGAAAATCATTGCCGTCCAGCACGCAAATGCTTGACCGATCATGATCGCTTATCTACCACATGGTGAAACAGCCGTATCGCATTGTGGTGCAATGGAGCGGTGCAATAGGAGAATGACATGCCGGGTTGGGAAGAAGGCGATTGGCGCGACGAGACGCTGTGCCAGTTTAAGGAATCGAACCTGCTCAACAGCATGGGGCTCGAATTTTACGATCTCTCGCATCCCTGGGGTCTGGGACAACCCTGCTGGCCTTATTTCGAGGATGTGAAGATCGAGCGGCTGCACGGCATGTCGCGCTCGGGCGTGCTCACCCAAAAGATCACCACCGTCATGCATTCGGGCACGCATATCGATGCACCTGCGCATGTCGTCCCCGGCACGCCGTTCATGGACGAAGTGCCGCTCCCCTATTTCTTCGGCACCGGCGTCGTCGTGTCGATCCCCAAGAAGAAATGGGAGGTCATCACGGCCGCTGATCTGGAGGCCGCGCGCCCGCAAATCCGCGAGGGCGACATCGTCATCGTCAACACCGGCTGGCACAAATATTACGGCGATAACCGGCACTATTACGCCTATTCGCCGGGCTTTTACAAAGAAGCGGGCGAATGGTTCGTCGAGCGCAAGGTCAAGATGTGCGGCTCGGACACCCAAGCGCTCGACCATCCGCTCGGCACCGCGATCGGCCCGCACGGGACCGGCGCGCCCAACGGCCTGATCCCGCAGGTCAACGAAGAGTATTTCAAGGAAACCGGCCGCCGCGTGATCGAGGATTTCCCCGAATGGGAACCCTGCCATAACGCGATCCTCTCGGCGGGCATCTGCGGCTTCGAAAATGTTGGCGGCGACATCGACAAGGTCACCGGCAAGCGCGTGACTTTCGCCGCCTTCCCGTGGCGCTGGAAAAAGGGTGACGGCTGCATCGTCCGCCTCGTCGCCATCGTCGATCCGACGGGCAATTTCCGCATCGAAACCGGGCGGGACAACGACTGATGGAGATCACCCGCTACGCCGAAGCCAAGGCTTACCACCCGCCGCTGCATCACGGGTGCACGGCGCTTCGGCTTCAGGGCTTTGAAGCCTCGGGTGCTGACTTCGCATGGACGGGCCT
>JANOZQ010000458.1:0-7072 GCA_031429555.1 Sphingomonas sp.
CTGCTTATACTCGTTGATCGGCGTTTTCTGGGCATAGGCGCGCAAATGGATGACCTGGCGCAAGGCATCCAGCGTCGACAGATGCTCTTTCCAGTGATGATCAAGGTTCTGGAGCATCACGCTCTTTTCAACCTGCGCCCAGGCGCCTTCGGGCAAGTCCGCTGCCTTAGCCATGATCGCCGCATCTGCCGCCTCGCGCAGCCGGTTCTCGATGTCTTCCGGCTCGATCCCTTCCTCGTTCATCCATTCGACGATAGGCAAGTCGAGGCCGAGAATGTCCTGTGCGCGCTGTGCTAACCCGTCGCGGTCCCATTGTTCGGGATAACTGTTCGGCGGGCACGCTTCACCAACCAGCCCATTGACCGTTTCCGCCCGCATATCGACAACCACATCGTCGACGGTTTCGGCATCCATGATGTCGCTGCGCTGTTCATAAATGACCTTGCGCTGGTCGTTCATGACGTCATCATATTCGACGACCTGCTTGCGGATGTCGTAGTTGCGCGCCTCGACCTTTTTCTGTGCGGTCTCGATGGCTTTGGACAACCATTTGGAACCAATCGCTTCACCATCGTCGAGGCTGTTTTTCATCATCCGCGCAAACATTGTGTTGTCGCCGAAAATGCGCAGCAGGTCATCGTCGAGGCTGAGATAGAACCGCGACAGGCCGGGATCGCCCTGACGCCCGGTCCGCCCGCGCAGCTGGTTGTCGATGCGGCGGCTTTCATGGCGTTCGGTGCCGAGCACATAGAGCCCGCCCGCGGCAAGCACTTCGGCCTTTTCAGCCGCGATTTCTTCTTTCAGCCGTGCGACGACAGCATCTTTTTCGGGACCATCGGCCATGTCGGGAAATTCATCCTGCAAGCGGAACTCCAGGTTGCCGCCGAGCTGAATATCCGTCCCCCGTCCCGCCATATTGGTGGCAATCGTCACACGGCTTTTGCGTCCCGCCTGCGACACGATATGCGCTTCCTGTTCGTGGAAACGTGCGTTCAGGACCGAATGCTCGACGCCTTCCTTCTCAAGATATTCGCTCAGCAATTCGGATTTTTCGATGCTCACCGTGCCGACCAGCACCGGCTGGCCCTTCTCCGCTTTCTCGCGCACCGACACGGCGATCGCACCGAACTTGTCCTGCGTATTCTTGTAGAACTCGTCCTGTTCATCGACGCGCAGCACCGGCACGTTGGTCGGGATCGACACGACATTCATTTTGTAGATGTCAAAGAATTCCGCCGCTTCGGTCGCCGCCGTTCCGGTCATGCCGCCGAGTTTGGGATACATGCGGAAATAATTCTGGAACGTGATCGACGCCATCGTCTGGTTCTCGGGCTCGATCTCGACGCCTTCCTTGGCTTCTACGGCCTGATGCAAGCCGTCGGACCAGCGCCGCCCGTCCATCATGCGCCCGGTAAACTCGTCGATGATGACGACCTTGCCGTCCTTCACGATATAATCGGTGTCGCGTTTGAACATCACGTTCGCGCGCAGTGCTTGGTTCAGGTGATGCACGACCTGCGTATTCTCGAAGTCATACAGGTTTGCCCCTTCGAGCAGCCCCGCCTCTTCCAGCATCCGCTCGACCTTCTCTGTGCCGTCTTCGGTCAGGATGATCGACTTCTGCTTTTCATCCATTTCATAATCGAAGGGCACGAGTTGGCTCACGACGGCATGAACCTGTTTATACAATTCGGATTTGTCGTCGGTCGGACCTGAAATGATCAGCGGCGTGCGGGCTTCGTCGATGAGGATCGAATCGACTTCATCGACAATCGCGAAATTGAACGGCCGCTGCACCATCTGCCCGCGCTCATATTTCATATTGTCGCGCAGATAGTCGAAGCCAAATTCGTTGTTTGTGCCATAAGTGATGTCTGCGGCATAAGCGGCGCGGCGTTCCTCGTCCGAAATGTTCGGCACGATGACGCCAACGCTCAGCCCGAGGAATTTATAAACCTGACCCATCCAGTCGGCATCGCGCCGCGCCAGATAATCGTTGACGGTGACGACATGCACACCGGTCCCCGGCAGCGCGTTGAGATAGCAGGCCAGCGTCGCGACCAGCGTCTTGCCTTCGCCCGTGCGCATTTCGGCAATCTCGCCGCGGTGGAGGACGATCCCGCCGATCATCTGCACGTCATAATGGCGCTGGCCGAGCACGCGGACGGCGGCCTCGCGCACCGTGGCGAAGGCTTCGGGGATGAGGCTGTCGAGCTTCTCGCCTTCGTCGAGCCGTGCGCGGAACAGCACCGTCTGGTTTGCCAGTTCCGCATCGGTCAGCGCCGAGGTTGTGCTTTCGAAGCCATTGATTTTGCTAACCATGCCGCCGAGCGACTTGACGTAACGATCGTTCGACGATCCGAAAATAGCCTTGGCAATACCGCCGAGCATAAGGAATTCCTGTTTATATTGAGTGCAATCGTACCCCCGCGAAGGCGGGGGCCCAGACTCTTCGTCCGGGACTGGACCCCCGCCTGCGCGGGGGAACGAATAGGCTAAACGCGCAAACGCCCGGCGTAGAGCGGAACCGTCGTCACTACCGTCGCCCCGGCGTAGGCCGGGGCCGCTGCAAGACTACGCTCCGAAGGCATAACAAAAACCGGCCGCAACCCCGAAGCCACCACCGCAGCCCTCGCCGCGTGCCGCTCGACCAGCGCCGAAACCTGCGCCGCCGAAACCCCCGCCGCCCGCGAGGAGCTGACCCCGGCAGCAAACGCCGACAGCAAAGCGGAAAGGAGCAGGATCAGACGCATTTATTGGGCATATAGGGGGGGAGTGTTGAAAGGTCTATAACGGGGTGGTGAGGGTACAGACTTACGTGTGCAGCTGCTACCGAGAAAAAAAGTGACCGCACTTCGAACATTGCCGCTCGGGCCAAGGTCCACCCCAAACTAGCCCAAATTTCCCGAACAATCTGGAGACTCGATGATACGGAGATTTCCCGCAGGTTGGACATCGAACAACGATTGAAAAAATTGCCAGCATCAGCCAGCCGCTGAGAACAACACCTATCGAAATCATCGATGGGGCAGCGTTAAACACTGCGATTGGGATAGCGAACGAAAGGGCACCTCCGAAAAAGAGAATAGTCGGACAGAGCATGACAAACATGTAGAACCGCAGTTTGACCATTAAATCTGCCTTTCAGCCATCCATATAACTATGGCTCACAATATTCGCCATCGCTGTTTGATTACCCGCTCATTCCTCGCCGGAACGGGGATGGCTTTGTCGGCGTGGATCTTCGCGCTAGAGGCACTCCATGACCACCTGCCCCCTCGCCACCCCCTTCCCGTCCCTCGCCGCCATCCCCGGCGTCACGCCACGCATTGCCCGCGCAGGCTACAAGGACTGGGGGCGCTGTGACCTCACCTTCGTCGAGCTTGCGCCCGGCACGAGCGTTGCGGGGGTGACCACCCAAAGCAAATGCCCTTCGCCCGAAGTCGAATGGTGCCGCGCAGCGCTCACGCTGGGCCATGCCCGCGCGCTCGTCGTCAATGCGGGCTATGCCAACGCCTTCACCGGCCAGCGCGGCGTGCAAGCCGTCGAAGCCATCGCCGCGCGCGTCGCCAACCACCTCGCCTGCCAGCCGTCGGACGTGTTCGTCGCCTCGACCGGCGTCATCGGTGTCCCGCTGCCCATCGACAAGGCCGAGGCGGGGCTTACGTCCGCCTTCGCCGCCGCACCCTGCTCATGGGAGGACGCGACCAACACCATCGGCACCACCGACACCTTCCCCAAGGCCGCGCAGACGCAGGCGATCGTCGGCGGCAAAACGGTCACGCTGATCGGCATCATCAAGGGCAGCGGCATGATCGCGCCCGACATGGCGACGATGCTCGGCTTCATCTTCACTGACGCCGCCGTCGCGCCCGCCTTCCTTCAGACAGCGCTGTCAGACGCAAACTGCGCCACGTTCAACTGCATCACCGTCGACAGCGACACCTCGACCAGCGACACCGTCCTCGCCTTTGCGACCGGCCAGGAAAACCCGCTCACCAGCTATGACGACCCCGGCGCCGACGCGTTTCAGGCCGCGCTGACCGATCTCTGCCGCCAGCTCGCCCACCTCGTCGTCCGCGACGGTGAAGGCGCGACCAAATTCATCACGGTCGCCGTAACAGGCGCGGAATCAGACAAAAGCGCGCACCGCATCGCGATGAGCATCGCCAACTCCCCCCTCGTCAAAACCGCCATCGCGGGCGAGGACGCCAACTGGGGTCGCGTCGTTATGGCCGTCGGCAAGGCAGGCGAACCCGCCGACCGTGACACGCTGTCGATCCGCTTTGGCACCACCGAAGTCGCGCGCGACGGTCAGGTGGTCGAAGGCTATGACGAGGCGCCCGTCGCGGCGCATCTGAAAGGCAGCGAAATCGACATTGGCGTGGACTTGGGGCTCGGCAGTGGCCGCGCGACCGTCTGGACCTGCGATCTAACGCACGGCTACATCAGTATTAACGCGGATTACCGGTCCTAATCGTCATCCCAGCGAAAGCTGGGATCCAATGAAGAAGGGATGCGCTCGGACGTCACGGGATCCCAGCTTTCGCTGGGATGACGGCGTCAGGCGAGCTCTCCCTCAAGCCACCCCTTCAGCTGCGATTTCGGGGCAGCGCCGACTTTGGTTGCGGCAGGCTTGCCATCCTTGAACAGGATCATCGTCGGGATGCCGCGCACGCCATATTTTGACGGCGCGTCAGGATTGTCGTCGATGTTGAGCTTGGCAATCGTCACTTGTTCGCCCAATTCATCCGAAATTTCCTCAAGGCTGGGCCCGATCATCTTGCACGGTCCGCACCATTCCGCCCAGAAATCGACAAGCACAGGACCGCTCGCTTCCTGAACATCGGTGGCAAAGCTGCTATCGGTAATTACGATTGTCGCCATGGGGAAACTCCTTGTTGGCTAGGTATCTAGGGCGTCATTCGTCGCCACTCAACCGGCGGTTACCAAATTGTCCTGTGCAGCGGCAAAGCTGGGCTTGTGCAGCGCGAGCAGTTCGGGCGGCAAGCGGTGAAGCACCGGTCCTTCGCTGTAGAGAAGCGAGGCACGAATTTCATGGTCACGAAAAATGCCCTGAAGCACCGCCGCATACGCCGCCATCTGGCGCAGATGCTGGACTGGAATATCGGCGGATGTCGCGGGCACGCGCCGCCCGGTCTTGAAATCGACAATCTCGACAGATGTTTCGGTTACGCAAAGCCGGTCCACCGTCCCCGCAATTACATTGCCATCAACAACCCCCGCCACCGGCGCTTCGGCCAGCGCATCGGGCGCAAAAATGTCGGCGAACTGTGGATCATCAATCACTCGCAGCGCGTCATCAACTAAGCCTGCATCCGCTTTTTCGGCCAGCAGCCACAACACACCTGCTGCTTTTCGATCCGCCAGAGCGAGTGCAGGAAGTCGCTCAAACAACGCATGGAGCAACCGACCCCGCTCCGCCGCAGCCGCCATTGTGGCACCGGGCGGCGGGTTGGCAACATCGTCTTGTCCAATTGCCGACGGCGCAAGCGGTCGCGGCGGGCGGGCCTCGTGCGGGGCAGGCTCGTTCAGCCAGATTGGCACGGCAAATTGATTTTTCGCCGCGTCCTCTGCGTCCTCTACGCGAGCGATCATCTTAATTCGCGCAGGGGCCGCAGAGGTCGCGGACACAGCTTGTCCGTGTCGCAGCACCGCGCCCCAATGCATGTCTTCAGATTTTACAGCAGTGAGCCGCATCATCGCGCGTTCAACCACCGCGTGCCAGCTTTCACCTGGTACCACACCCTTCGCGCGCGGCCCGAGCGATCCGGCGATCACAAGCCGCTCCTCCGCGCGCGTCATGGCTACATACAGCAGCCGCCAATGCTCCTTGCGCGCCTTGTCGTCGGCGTCATCCATCGACTCTTGCAGCGACGCCACCAGCGCACGCTCCGCCGTGCGCGGACGAAACAGCGGCAGGTTTTCGACGACCCCATCAATCGTCCATTTGAAGTTGCGTTCCAACGCTTTTTCGGGATCAGCGCAAGCATCGGCGAGGATGACCAGCGGTGCCTGCAATCCCTTTGCGCCATGCACGGTCATCACCCGCACTGCATCGCCCGCCGCACCCGCATCGCGCACGACTTCGGTTTCGCCGCGATCAAACCAGTCGAGGAACGGCTGGAGCGACGCCGTCCCTTCACGTTCGAATTGCAAAGCCGCATTGAGCAATTCGTCAATCGGATCGCGTGCTTCCTCGCCCAGCCGCGCCAGCAACCTCTTGCGGCCCTGCAATTCGCCCGAAAGCAGGTTTTCGAGGAAAGCATAAGGCGTAATGTTGTCCGCCGCGCTCAGCATATCGCGCAAGGCATCGCGCGCCACACCTGCCGGGACCGCATCCCACAAGGCGCCCGCCCGCCCATGTGCGACACTGAACAATTCATCCTGTGACCAGCCGATCAGCGGCGATACAAGCAAATTAGCGAGATTGAGATCGTCCTGCGGCTGTGCGGAAAAGCGCATTGCCGCAAGCAAGTCCTGCACGGCCAGCGGTGCCTGCAGCCGCAACCGGTCGATGCCAGCAACCGGCACCCCTTCCTCATGCAATCGCGCCACCAGAAGCGAGGCAATATCACTCCGCCGCCGCACAAGAATCATGACGTCGCCTGGCCGTAACGCGCGGCCCTTGCTCGCCAGCCACATCGGCTCGGCCAGCCATGCCTTGATTTGCTTTGCAAGTTTTGTGGCCAGATCGCGTGTGGCGCTCGGTATCCAGCCTTCCTCGCCTTCGTCTTCGGCGTCGGTCTCGGCAGTGACCGGCGGCAGGAGCAGCACTTCGCCGGAGCCGCCTTTGAAACTGCTGTGCACCGGGGACGCGGCATCCAGACCCAGCGCTTCCGCACCCAATTCGTTGAGCAAACTATCAACGACTTGAAGCACCGGCGGCGACGACCGGAACGACTGGTCGAGCGAGAGCGCCCGCATGTCCTGGCCGGCGCGTTCTGCTTTCAGCTGAAACGAGAGCCCTGCGCGCTTGTATTGCTCGGGATCGGTTCCCTGAAATCCGTATATCGCTTGTTTGTAATCGCCGACGGTAAAGATCGTGCGC
>JANOZQ010000459.1:0-3102 GCA_031429555.1 Sphingomonas sp.
AAATGCTTCGCATGACCGCTTTCTAGGGCGGACTTTCGGCGAGGTGAAGGAGTATCCGCATGTTTTCCGGCTCGATTCCGGCACTGGTCACACCGTTTCGGGACGGTAACGTCGATGAAGCCGCGTTTCGCCGCCTTGTCGGCTGGCACATCGAACAGGGATCCTCGGCGCTCGTGCCCTGTGGCACGACGGGCGAAAGTGCCACGCTTTCCTATGAAGAGCACTACCGGGTCATCGAATTGTGCATCGAAGTTGCCGATGGACGGGTGCCCGTGATCGCCGGATGCGGGTCGAATGACACCGCGACCGCGGTGCGCCACATGGCGTTTTCGAAAGCAGCCGGGGCGGCAGCAGCTTTGGTCGTCGCGCCTTACTACAATCGCCCCAATCAGGACGGCATTTATGCGCATTACGCACATCTTGCTGAGACGAGCGATTTGCCGGTCATCGTCTACAATGTCCCCGCACGGACCGTGACCGACATTCAACCCGACACTTTGGCAAAGCTCGCTAAAATCCCGACCATCATCGGCATCAAGGACGCCAGCGGCGTTGTCGCCCGTGTGACGCAACACCGTCTTGGCTGCGGCCCCGATTTCCTGCAACTCTCGGGCAACGATGAAATGGCCCTCGCCTTCAATGCGGCGGGCGGGCAAGGGTGTATCTCGGTCACCGCCAACGTCGCGCCGAAACTTTGTGCCGAGTTTCAGGCAGCATCGCTGGCCGGTGACACGGCAAAAGCGCACCAGATCAACGAAAGGCTCTTCCCGCTCCACCTCGCGCTGTTCACTGACGCCTCGCCCGGCCCCGTCAAATATGCCATGTCACGCGTCGTCGATTGGATGACCCCTGATCTCCGCCTGCCAATGACTCCGCCGAACGAAGCATCGCGCAAGGCTGTCGATTCGGCGCTGGAGGTCGCCGGTCTCCGCTGATGGCCCGACCTGTCCCACCCGCCTTCGATAAAGTCAAAACCGTCGCCGAAAACCGGCGCGCACGTTATGACTTTGCTATCGATCAGACGTTTGAAGCCGGCATTGCGCTGACCGGCACCGAAGTGAAATCACTGCGTTTCGGCGAAGGTACGATTGCCGAAAGCTATGCCGAAGTGAAGGACCATCAGGTCTGGCTGGTGAATTCGAACATCCCCGAATACAGCCACGGCAACCGCGAGAACCACGAACCCAAACGCCCGCGCAAACTCCTGCTGAAAGAACGCGAGATCAACAAGATGCAGGCTGCCGTGATGCGTCAGGGCATGACGCTCGTGCCCCTCGCCATCTATTTCAACAGCCGTGGCCGCGCCAAGGTCGAGCTTGCCATCGCCAAGGGCCGCAAGCACCAGGACAAGCGCGAGTACGAGAAGGAAAAGGACTGGAAACGCGAGGCCGGCCGCCTGCTGAGGGAAAAGGGCTGATGCCCGAAGCCGCACGCCTCCTCAAAATCCGCGATACCGACCGGCTGATCGGCATTGCCGTCATCGGCAGCGCTGTCCTGTCGGCGCTCCTGATCCTGCGCGTCACCGACAAGCCTGTTATCGCCGCGGCGTTCGCTGCCGCAGGATTGCTCGGCGCGGCGCTCCTGCTGGCCTTCCGCCACCTCTACCCGCGCGAGGCCAAGGTCGAGCGCGGCATCGACTGGTCGCTGGTCCGGACCGCAGCCGATCAGGACAATATCGCTGTCGCCATCACGGACCGCAGCGGCCGCATCGTCTGTGCCAATCCCGCGCATGAAGCGATGTTCGGCAGCAGTGCGACCCCGCCGGGCCTTCCGGTCGATGCCAGCGATGTCAGCCGACTGACAGCCGCCGGACGCGCGGCGTGGCGGGACGGCCGCGCGGAAGCACTGGGCATTTCACGCGAGGGCCGCCGTCTTGACGTCGATATCATTCGTGCCGGCGCGTCGGAGGATTGCCTGATCTGGCGGTTCCGGCCGTCGGGCGGGGTCGATCATATCACCCAAGCCTTGGGCGCGGTCGAAGGCGACTGGGGGGACCGCCTTGCCGAAGCCGGGATTATGGTTGCGCTGATTGGCCCCGAAGGGCGCATCCGTGCGGCCAACCGTCCGCTCATCATCCGCGCGCTCGGTCGGTTCGAAGCGCCCGTCGCAGGGCGCGAGTTCGTGACGCTGCTCTCGTCGGATGCAAAGGGCGTCGTGCGCTTTGCCTCCGAAGGACCGGCGGGTCTTCCCCTGCGCCTCCTCCAAATCCCCGTCGAGGCCAACCAGAATGAAGGCGCGCGCGTCATTGTTCTCCTCGACGAAGACGGCGTCCATATGGGGCAGGGGGCTGACGTCAGCCTCCAGACCTTGCTCGCCATGCTCCCGCTCGGCCTTGCGCTGGCCGACCGCGACGGGCGCTTCCTTTATCTCAACCAGGCGTTCATCCGTGCTGCGGGCATTCCCGCAGGCTCGACGCCCGTTTACCCCGGCGATCTGGTGATCCGCGAAGACAAGACTGCGGTTGCCGACGCCGTCCGACGTTTCGCCACGGGGCAGGCGGTTTCGGGCGACATGGCCGTGCGCCTGCGCGATCGCCCCGACGAGCCCATCGCCCTGACCATTGCGGGTGCGCGCGGGCTTGGTGAGGCGGCCGTCCTGCTCAGCCTGAAAGACAATACCGAAGAATCGCGGCTCAAACGCGAAATCGCGCAGGCCACCAAGATGCAGGCGGTGGGTCAGCTTGCCGGTGGTGTCGCGCATGATTTCAACAACCTATTGACCGGCATCATCGGCCATTGTGACCTCATGCTGATGCGCCATACCCCCGGCGACAGCGATTATGACGACATCCAGCAGATTCGCATCAATTCAAACCGCGCCGCAGGATTGACCCGCCAGCTGCTCGCTTTCTCGCGCCAACAAACACTGCGCCCGCAAATCCTGCAATTGCCCGACGTCGTTAGTGAAGTCTCGAACCTGCTCCAACGCCTGCTCGGTGCCACGGTCACGCTGGTCATCAAACATGGCCGTGGTCTGGGCACGGTGCGCGCCGATCCCGGCCAGCTTGAGCAAGTCATCGTCAACCTCGCCGTCAACGCCCGCGACGCGATGGCGGGGCGCGGCCCCGGCGGCACGCTGACGCTGCAAACCTTTTCGCTGACC
>JANOZQ010000460.1:0-3250 GCA_031429555.1 Sphingomonas sp.
CGTCTTGAGCGTAATCGTTTCAAGCCCACCATCCACTTCGCGGGTGACGGTGACGGTATCGCCTTCGACAGTGACGGCGCTGGCAAACGTGCCCTGCGGACGTCCGGTCAGCGCGGCGAGCATCTGACCGGTCTGGTTCGAATCATCGTCAATTGCCTGCTTGCCGAGAATGACAAGGCCCGGCTGCTCTTCAGCCACGACAGCAGCGAGCAGCTTGGCAACGCCCAGCGGTTCGACTTCGGTTTCGCTGACGATCAGGATCGCGCGGTCCGCGCCCATCGCAAGCGCGGTGCGCAGCGTTTCCTGGCATTTCTGTTCGCCGATGCTGACCGCGATGATCTCGGTCGCCACACCTTTTTCCTTCAGGCGAATCGCTTCCTCGACCGCGATTTCGTCGAACGGGTTCATGCTCATCTTGACGTTGGCAAGGTCAACACCCGAGCCATCGGATTTCACGCGGGGCTTTACATTGTAATCGATGACCCGCTTGACGGGGACGAGAATTTTCATTTTGCGCTCCTGAGAATCGCTTTACGTTAACGTAAACTTTGCGTTGAGATGGGGAGTTTGCGACTAATAATCAAGGGTGCTGTGCTTAACTGGCCAAGTCGAGACGACGCTCAATCCGATCAAGACGGTCATTGATGCGGTCGATAGAAATCTGCTGCGCTGCATCGGCTGCTGCCAGATGACCAAGATGCTGAATAACGGATGCCATACCGCTTTCAACATTAGACATTCGATTCGTCAAATCACTCAGCTTGCCTTCCATACGATCAAGGCTCGCTTGAAAGCGCTTCATGTGCTCAAGCACCAAATTGCCCACATTGTCGTTCATGCGCGCAGTTTACGCTGCATTCCTGACTTCCGCCACAATCTTCTTCGCGGCATCGCCCAGGTCATTCGCCGCCACGATTGGCAGGCCCGAATTGGCGAGGATCGCTTTACCTTCCGCAACATTCGTGCCTTCGAGCCGCACCACCAAAGGCACGGACAGGTTCACTTCCTTGGCCGCGGCGACGATCCCGTCGGCGATGATGTCGCATTTCATGATGCCGCCGAAGATGTTGACGAGGATGCCTTTTACGGCCGGGTCTTTCAGGATGATCTTGAACGCTGCCGTCACCTTTTCCTTCGACGCGCCGCCGCCGACGTCGAGGAAGTTGGCAGGGAATTCGCCGTTCAATTTGATGATGTCCATCGTTGCCATCGCCAGCCCCGCGCCATTGACCATGCAGCCGATGTTGCCGTCGAGCTTAATGTAAGCGAGGTCATATTTCGATGCTTCGACTTCGGCGGCGTCTTCCTCGGTCAGGTCGCGGAGTTCCATCAGATCCTTGTGACGGAACATGGCGTTGCCATCAAAGGCAACCTTGGCGTCGAGAACGAGCAGTTTGCCGTCGTCGGTGACCGCAAGCGGGTTGATTTCGATCTGTTCGGCATCGGTGCCAAGGAACGCATCATAGAGTTTCGACGCTACATTTGCGGCTTGCTTGGCGAGGTCGCCAGTTAGGCCAAGTGCTGCGGCGACCGCGCGCCCGTGATGCGGCATGAAGCCGGTTGCGGGGTCAATGTCGAGCGTCTGGATTTTCTCGGGCGTGTCGTGCGCAACGGCTTCGATGTCCATGCCGCCTTCGGTCGATATGACCATGCCGATGCGGCCCGATGCACGGTTGACGAGCAGCGCGAGGTAGAATTCCTTGGCAATGTCGACGCCATCGGTGACGTAGAGCCGGTTGACTTGCTTGCCCGCATCGCCGGTCTGGATCGTCACCAGCGTGTTGCCGAGCATGTCGGTTGCCGCCGCGCGAACGTCATCGGCGGAGCGTGCAAGGCGGACGCCGCCCTTTGCATCGGGACCGAGTTCGACAAACTTGCCTTTGCCGCGCCCGCCGGCGTGAATCTGCGCCTTCACGACATAAAGCGGTCCCGGCAGTTTCGCGGCAGCGGCCACAGCCTCATCAACCGACATCGCAGCATAACCGGCAGGGACCGGCACGCCGAATTTCGCCAGTAATTCTTTCGCTTGATATTCGTGGATGTTCACTGGTGCCGCTCCCTATTGCGTTGCAGCGCGCTAAAGCACGGGGACCGCTAAGACGCAATCGCGCAGCCGAGGCCCGCCGTCGTAACAACAGTCAAAATTTCAGGATCGCCGAGCGCACGGGATTTCCGGAGGAATTCACCGACCGAAAGCGTGCCGATTTTCGTGTCGCGCAACGCCGACAGCCGTGACAGTTTCTGCAACTGGCCAAGGCTGAGGCGGTCCACCATCCGCTGCGCCATGCAGGTCGATACTGGTTTCGACAGGCCCGCATTCAGCAACGCCGTGCGCACCCGCGATTCGGGTGTGGCGCAGGCGGACAGGGCGAGGAGGGGCAAAGCAATAAGGACGAGGCGCATGACGAACTCCGATTTAACGCAGTCACTCCTAAAATTTTAGGGTGACGGAAAGCTGAACGCTATTATATGCAAACTATGTCGATCTTGTCCGGAGTTCTCCTGTTGCTTGCCACCGTCGCTGTGATGGAAGGCGTTGCGTATGTCGCCCACCGCTGGGTCATGCATGGCTTTGGCTGGTTCCTGCATGAAAGCCACCACCGCGCGCGCACCGGATTCTGGGAATTGAACGACTGGTATTTCGTGATTTTCGCCGCCCCTTCCATTGCGCTGCTGATTGGCGGCACCGCCGGATATTGGGACAGCTGGGCGATCTGGGTCGGTGCGGGGATTGCGGCCTATGGCGCGATCTACCTCGGCTTTCACGACATCATCGTCCACAAACGATGGGACAGCGGCTATGTCGCCCGCTGGTCGTACATGAAGCGGATCGTTCAGGCACACCGCATCCACCACATCGTCGAAACCAAGGACGGCACCGTCAGCTTCGGCTTTCTGATCGCGCCCAAGCCCGAAGACCTTAAAGCAACATTGGCCGCACGCGGCCGTGCCGGTGTCCGCGCCCCGCGCGGCGTCTCATCCGTAACGGATTAAAACCAAATCGGTTCAATTTTGGCTTTGCGGTTGAAACGGCGCGCGCCATTCTGTGCTTGTGGAAGCGGTTGAAACCCTGCGGGTCGTGCATTTTGACAGGTTAAAGACCGTGCTTGCCATCCATCATTATCTTGGCGAGCCGCTGCGCGTTGTGATGCCGCTGCGCACGATTATTGCCGATGCGTTGCGGCTCGGTTCGGCGGGGCTGCTGTTGTCGCACAATCATCCGTCGGGTGATCCGACGCCGAGCCAAGCC
>JANOZQ010000461.1:0-4074 GCA_031429555.1 Sphingomonas sp.
GGCACTTGCGGTTCTGGTCGGCGATGACGGGTCGGTCGAGAATCGCGTTATCGACTTGCCGATGGGGATGATGCCGTCCGATCTGGTCGAAGCGGGTAATTACATGACGGCGCAATTGTCGGGCATGACACTCGCCGAGGCTCAGGCGCGGGTCGGCAGCGAGTTAAAACGGGGCAGGGCAGC
Organism: Sphingomonas sp.; assembly: GCA_031429555.1. GTDB lineage: Bacteria > Pseudomonadota > Alphaproteobacteria > Sphingomonadales > Sphingomonadaceae > Sphingomonas_O. The sequence goes on from JANOZQ010000461.1 coordinate 184, forward strand.
ACTTGACGCGACCGCGCAGAGCCTTGTTGAAAGCGGGCTGGCTGTCTGGACCAAGGATGGCGCGGCGCGGCCTGTTCTGATCGTGCGCGGGGCGGCGAATTTGATCGACGATAATGCTGCTGCCGACCTGGAACGCGTGCGGCAATTGCTCGACGAAATCGAGGGTCAGGAGGAAATCGCCCGCCTGCTCGACAGTGCGCGCGAAGGCGCAGCGACCAAGGTTTTCATTGGGGCCGAGAATAAATTGTTCGCGCTTTCGGGGTCATCGGTGATAGCGGCCCCCTATCGAGGTCGCGACGGCCGTGTCGTCGGCGTGGTGGGGGTTATTGGCCCCACCCGCTTGAATTATGCGCGCGTCGTTCCGATGGTGGATTTCACAGCACAAACTTTGACGAGATTATTGGGATGAATAACGAAGAAGCGATTTCAGGTGATTTGGCAGCCGAAGACGAAATGATTGCCGAAGGCGCGCCGAGCGAACCCGATCCCGAGGAGCGTTACGCAATGTTGGAGGCCGAACTCGCCGAAGCAAAGCAAAGCATTCTTTACGCGCAAGCCGAAACGCAGAATGTGCGGCGGCGTTTGGAAAAGGATGCACAGGACGCGCGTGCCTATGCGGCGACCGGCTTTGCCCGTGACATCTTGTCGGTCGCGGATAACCTGTCGCGGGCTTTAGATGCAATTCCGGCCGAATTGCGCGAGGATGACAAGTTCAAGGGATTGGTCGTTGGTCTCGAAGCCACTGGGCGCGAGATCGAATCGGTGTTCCAGCGCAACGGGATCACCCGCATCGTGTCGCTCGGCGAAACGCTCGATCCGAACCGGCATCAGGCACTGATCGAAATTCCTTCGGCGGATGCAGAGCCAGGGACGATCGTGCAGGAAATGCAGGCGGGCTATATGATCAAGGACAGACTGTTGCGTCCGGCGATGGTTGGGGTTGCGAAGGCGGGGTCGTAAGCTGTTTCAGTTGATTGGCGACGTTGTTCAGCTGCTTTCTGCCGTTATCTAAATCAGCGATTGCGAGATGAGTGAACTGCGGAAAGTCCTTCGCAAGGTCGGTTGCATTTTGAAAGGCTGCCTTTGCTATGCCCTCATGGGTGACAATGGACATTATTCCGTGGACAAGATCATTTCTGATTTTTGTCGATTTCGAAATTTCATTCCCCAACCCTTCTAAGCGTTTTGCAGCCTTTTCGGAAAGCTGACTTTTTTCGAGTTTGCTCAACGTTTTCAGCTTGTTCAGCTTGCTAATGAGGGGTGAACCAGCTTCGAATTGCGGCTCAAAGCGTAGGATAATTTTCGTAATTTCGGCTTCCAGACGAACGAAACTTTCGATCATTTGAACACGTGCAATTGCAAACTGTTCTTTACTGGGCGCGCCTTCGGGGATGACGAATTGCGATTGAGGCGGCTGTACCGTCATAGTTTACCATTGATCCGCTCAATTGCCGCTCGTGCCTCCGCCAGCATATCGAGTATTTCCGTCCGCCGTGGATGCTCGACCGGCTTACGCATGCTCACCCTGAAATCGCGCAGTGTGGCGCAGATGGCCTTGAGGCTGTCGGCATCCGAGTTATCGTCTGCGATGAAGGATTTCGGCGCGTAAAACATATCCCTTGTTTTGCCGCCAAATGGTTAACGAGTCGTAAGTTCACCGCGAAATCGATTGCATTGCGTAGGCGCGCATGGATAGGTTTTGCGTTCGCAGGCGTTTGTTGATTCTGCGGGACAAAAGAGGAGGGTAGCATGGCCACCGACTGGGCAGCAGACGTCAAGAAATTCGTTCCCGATGCCGATGATGAAGTGATCAAGGGCATTGTCCGATACTGCGGGATTGCCTTGCAGAAAGTCGATTCATCACTGGTGTCTTTCAGCGACCCGACCGAGTTGGCGCGTGTGCGCAACAATTTCCTCAAAAAGAAACTGGGCCTGACAGATCCGGACGCGATGCTGGACTCTGCCATTGCGGCGGTGGGCGAGCGGATGAAGGGCGACCGGACGAAGAACCGCGTGACGGTTTATTACCTGCTGCTCGATCATCTTGGTCTGCACCATATGTTCAAAAAGGGCGTGGCTGCCACAGGCGGCGGTGTCGCTGCTGCGGGTGTCGCTGCTGTTGCGGCGGTGCCATTGGCGGCGGCGGCGATACCTGTGGCGGCACCGGTGCCAGCCCCGGTGATGGACAAACCCGCACCCGTCGCGGCGGTACCGCAAGCGTTCGCCGGCTCGAAACTTCCACCGCCCAACCACTTCGCCATCGACCGTGATGGCAAGGGTGGCCTTGGCTGGCTGCTGTGGCTGTTGGCGGGCCTTGCCTTCCTGTGGGCGTTATGGGTATTTTTCTCGCGCGATATAGTCGCGGCTGTCGTCACCACAGCGGATACCACTATCTCAGCACCCGTGACCGAAACCGTCGCCGTTGCCGAACCGGTTGTTGCATCGCCCGTCGTTATTCCGGCAGGCGCAGGGGTCACGTCCGAACTGCGCGACGGCAAACCGCTGGTGAAAGTTTATTTCGACACTGGCAAATCGCAGGTTGTGGAGGCGTTTACACCGGCGGCGGCAACGCTCAAGACGTATCTTGAAGCCAATCCCGAGAGTGGAATCGGTGTGTCGGGCTACAATGACCCGACGGGCAATGCGGCAGCAAACGCCGAATTGTCGAAAAGTCGGGCACAGGCGGTTCAGGCTTCGCTCGTTGGTGCGGGCATTGCGGCGACGTCAATCGAGCTAATCAAGCCCGAGGCGGCAACTGACGCACAAGTGACGAAGGAAGAAGCGCGTCGCGTCGAGGTTTACATCAAGTAAGCGGCGTAAACGGCAATATGGAATGATAGTCGGTCAAAGAGGGCGCGCCAGCGATGGTGCGCCCTTTGCCGAGCAAGAACGCGTGGCGGACAATTTCGGCTTGCTGTTCGATGCCATAGCGGCGCAGGGGAAGGCCGGGTGTGAATGTATATTTATACCGGCAAAACGGGTGACGCCGCAGGATCAGGTTAATCCCCGATTGCTGCTGCCAGACATGCGTCATTTCGTGGATAAACAAGCCTTGGTCATCGACACGGCCTTCGCAGAAATCGCTGCAATAGAGATTGCCTTTGGGGTGAAACCAGATGTGGCCATTGGGCGCCATCGCCACACCACGCGGCTGGAAAAAAGCCCATTTGCGATTGTGGATGCGAACCGATGCGTAATCGATGGCATTGCCAAAGACTGACTCCGCGAGTTTTGTTTCGGCGGACGTCAGGAAGCGGCCGGTCACTCGTCGCCCGCGCGCTTTACTTTTGCGTCGACCGATATCCGTTCGCCGCTCGCGAATGTGAACACCATCGGCAGCGTGCGTGGCGGGACGATTCCGGGGTTCACGTTGAACATCATTACATGTTTGCCCCCGGGCTTGAACTCGACCCCGCCGCCCGCCGGGACTTCGACGCCGCCCTCGATGGGTTTCATCGACATCATGCCGCCTGACGCCATGCTTTCGTGCATTTCAGTGCGGATGACGACGGGCGACGAGACATCCATCAATCGATCCGTCTTTGGACCACCGACAACCATGAAATAAGCCGCTGCCGGGTTCTTCGGGGTTGCCGCAAGACGGACATAGGCGTCATCGATGCGCAATTCCGGATCGGGCGCGCATCCCGCTAGTGTGAGGGCAGCAATCAAAGCCAAAGCACGCATGGTCATCGCTCCAAAAAGTCCACCAATGGCGCAGCTAGTGCGCCCGAAAGGTTGCGGCAAGCACGATGCTACCTATATCGACGAGTGAAACAATCATCGGGCAGCTCCTACGCCCAGCAAAACTACGGGGTAAATTGAAAATATGGCTAAAGTTATCGGGATCGACCTTGGAACGACCAATTCATGCGTTGCCGTTATGGAAGG
>JANOZQ010000462.1:0-1820 GCA_031429555.1 Sphingomonas sp.
TGGAGCACTTTGTTGTGCTTCAAGTTGTGGAGCAGCGCATGGGGCACACCTTCGGGCGTCGACGTCATGAACACGGCGGTTCCCGGCACGCGCGTTGCCGAACTCGCCGCCGAAGATATAAACACCTTGATCGGCATTGCGGCTTCGCGGAGCCGCGCCATCATCAGCGTCCGTCCTGTCGCCCATGTCGTCAGCAACACACAAATAATCGCGGCGACCAACAGTGGCAACCAACCACCCTGTGGCACTTTGATAAGGTTCGACGCCAGATAAGCACCGTCAATAATCAGGAATACGCCAATAACGAGAGCAACGCGCCACATCGGCCAGTTCCATACTTTCGCCATCAACACACCGATCATGATCGTCGAAATAAACATCGTGCCCATCACAGCGATACCATAGGCCGCCGCCAGATTGCTCGATTTCTGAAAAAGAATGACCAGCAGGATCACAAGGATCATCAGCGTCCAATTCACGACCGGCACATAAATCTGGCCGGCTGCCGACGCGCTGGTGTGTTCGATCTTGAGGCGCGGCATCATGCCGAGCTGGACCGATTGCTGCACAACCGAAAATGCGCCGGTGATCATCGATTGGCTGGCGATGATTGTTGCCAATGTCGCAAGGATAACCAGCGGTAAGCGGAACTCTTCCGGCGCCATTAGAAAGAACGGGTTCGATGCTGCCGACGGATCACGCATAAGTAGGGCAGCCTGACCCAGATAATTGAGCATCAACCCAGGCGCGACCACCCACAACCACGCAAAAGTAATCGGGCGACGCCCGAAATGGCCCATGTCGGCATAAAGCGCTTCGGCACCGGTGACCGCCAACACAATCGACCCAAGGGCGAGAAAAGCCAGCACCGGATCATTCGCAAAAAACATGTACGCGTAATAAGGGGACAGTGCCATCAGCACTTCGGGCCGATGAACCAAATTGATGATGCCCAGTACGGCGAGTGTCAGGAAATAAACCAGAATGATCGGCCCGAAATAGCGGCTGATTGTCTCGGTCCCGCGCGACTGGACCATGAACAGGCCGACAAGAATACCGACCGCGATGGGCAACACGAAAGCGCTGAAACGAGCATCAACAATCGTCAACCCTTCGACCGCAGATAGTACTGACATTGCTGGGGTGATCATTGCGTCGCCAAAAAACAGCGCAGTTGCCGTTACCGCTAGCATGACAAGCGTGCCCGACCATTTGCCCCCGCCGGTCTTTCGGCTGATAAGCGCGAGCAGCGCCATACTACCGCCTTCGCCTTTGTTGTCTGCGGTCAGGACGATCATCACATATTTGACCGTAACGATCAGCATGAGCGACCAGAAAACAAGGCTGAGCACACCAAAGACGTGGAGCTGGTCTACGGCCAGAGGATGGTGCCCGACGAAGGTTTCCTTCATTGCATAGAGCGGTGATGTCCCGATATCGCCAAACACAACTCCAATCGCGCCGAGAGCAAGTTTCCCGAGCCCGCCTTCGATCCGGTGGCCGTGGCTTTCTTCGTCGCTGTGCGCCGTGTCCGCGCTTTGTGTCGTCGCCATAAAGCCGCAAACCAGCCTTCCGCCATTGAAACCCGCCGACCGCTCTAGCGACGGTCGGGCCGCGCGCCTAGCATTTCGATTGTGGCCACGCAATTGAAGACAAGCGCCACCGCCACTGCTATGCGGACGCAACAATATTACAAGGATATGAGCGATGCGCGTTGGTGTTCCCAAGGAAATCAAGAACCATGAATATCGCGTTGGCCTGACGCCCGCGTCGGTCGCCGAGTTGACGGCGCAGGGGCACGAGGTTGTGGTCGAGGCGCT
>JANOZQ010000463.1:0-1761 GCA_031429555.1 Sphingomonas sp.
TTCAACGATGTTCTTTGATGGATACATCGCTGAAAATGCGGTCAATTCAAAGGATCACACGACATTGGTCGCAGCCGTCAAGGCCGCCGGTCTCGTCGAAACGCTGTCGGGCCCGGGTCCGTTTACGGTGTTCGCGCCGACCAATGCTGCCTTTGCCAAGCTGCCAGCCGGCACTGTCGAAACGCTGGTGAAGCCAGAAAATAAGGAAACGCTGACGTCGATCCTGACCTACCATGTCGTTGCAGGCAAGATGACCAGCGTCGACATTGCAAAGGCGATCAAGGCCGGTAGTGGCAAGGCCATGCTGACCACCGTGAACGGTGCCAATCTGACGGCATCGATGATGGGCAAGCGGATCATGCTGACCGATGCCAAGGGCGGCATGTCGCATATCACGATTGCCAACGTGATTCAGTCGAACGGCGTCATCCACGTCGTCGATACGGTTGTGCTGCCGTAACGCGACGTTTTCTCTCCCCTCTCCCTCATCGGGAGAGGGGTTAAGACTTGAATTTTGCCGAATCCGCTGCTAACGGCACCAACTTCCGCCACCGCGAGCGCGCGTGTGGCGTTTATTTTTAGACCCGGAGCGAACGACTTTATGCAAATCATGGTGCGCGACAACAATGTCGACCAGGCGCTGCGCGCGCTCAAGAAAAAGCTGCAGCGCGAAGGCGTTTACCGTGAAATGAAGCTTCGTCGCCATTATGAAAAGCCGTCGGAAAAGCGCGCACGCGAACGTGCCGCCGCTGTTCGTCGTGCCCGCAAGATGGACCGCAAGCGCCTTGAGCGCGACGGCGTAAAATAAACCCATGTCCGACGTTACGGCTGTGCCGCTCCGCCCGATCAAAAAGGGGTCGTTGACGCGGCTATGGCTGGGCGTCGGTGCGGCCTGTGTCGCGGCGGGCGCAATGGCGTGGGCGGGCACATCGACAGTTTCGGGCAGCGGTTGCAGCGTTCGTGATTTCAAAGGCGCAAAACCCGTTACGACCGCGTCGGGCGTCATCATACAGACCGTAAAGGCAGGCGCCGGCAACAAGCCGACTGACACCGATGTCGCGCTGGTCGATTACAAAGGCACGTTGAAAGACGGCAAGCAGTTCGACGCCAACGAACGCGCGCCGTTGCCGGTTGCGGGCATGATCCCGGGCTTTACCGAAGCATTGAAACTGATGCAGGTCGGCGGCAAATATCGTTTCTGCATTCCGTCGGCACTGGCTTATGGCCCGACGGGACAGGGTCCAATCCCCGCCAATGCAAATTTGTTCTTTGACGTTACCCTGCTCGATTTCCGCAGCCAAGCCGAAATCCAGGCCATGCAGCAGCAAATGCAACAGATGCAGGCGCAGGGCCAATTGCCGCCGGGCGCACCGCTGCCGGGTCGTTAAGCCCTACACATCCAAGTTTGCTACATTAAGCGCATTCTCCTGGATAAACTCGCGGCGCGGCTCCACCACATCCCCCATGAGCCTCGTGAAGATCTCGTCGGCCATTTCGGCTTGCGTCACTTCGACGCGGAGCATCGCACGGTTTTGGGGGTCTAGCGTCGTTTCCCAGAGCTGTTCGGCGTTCATTTCGCCGAGGCCTTTGTAGCGCTGGATGCTGAGGCCTTTGCGGCCGGCGGCGAGGATCGCGTCGAGGAGGTCGCTGGGGCGGGTGATGAATGCGCCTTTGGTGCTTGCGGGGGTTGGCGCTTCGTCCTCATCGGCTTCCGGACCGGGTGCGGCCCCGGCCTCCGCCGGGGTGACGGAGGTGGTCTTC
>JANOZQ010000464.1:0-2331 GCA_031429555.1 Sphingomonas sp.
TATCGCGATGCAACCAGCCCCGCTTCCTGTCGTCACTCCGCCCGCTGCGCAACCGATGATGGCTGCGCTTTCGGGCGAAAAGGGGGCGATCATTGCGATCAGCTACGATGCGACCTCGGGCAAGCTGCTTGTTGCGCCGACAGTGCTGGATCCCGGCAAGGGCGATGCCGAATTGTGGGTTATTCCCGAAGGCGGGAAACCGCGGTCGCTGGGTGTGGTAAACGCGAAACTTGCAGAGCCGCATATGGTTCCCGAAGCCGACCGGGCGCTGGTCCAGCCGGGCGCGACGCTCGCCATTTCGCAGGAAGCAAAGGGCGGATCGCCCAGCGGGCAACCCGCTGGAACAATTGTCGCAACAGGTAAAATTATACGGACCTGAATGCGTCCAACTGTGTTAACGCTGCGTAGCTTGAACCAGTGGCCGCCAGACGTGGCCGCGTTCATTCATTCGGAGACTTCCCCCATGAAGAAATTTGCATTTGTCGCAATGCTTGCGCTGTCGGCTGCGGCCACCCCTGTTCTCGCCAACAGCCATATGGAAAAGACCGTCATGGTTGGCGGTGCAGCGATGTATCCGTCAAAGAATATCATCGAAAATGCCGTCAATTCAAAGGACCACACGACATTGGTCGCAGCCGTCAAGGCCGCCGGTCTCGTCGAAACGCTGTCGGGTCCGGGTCCGTTCACGGTGTTCGCGCCGACCAATGCGGCCTTTGCCAAGCTACCCGCCGGCACCGTTGAAACGCTGGTAAAGCCAGAGAATAAGGCGACGCTGACGTCGATCCTGACCTACCATGTCGTTGCTGGCAAGATGACCAGCGTCGACATTGCCAAGGCGATCAAAGCCGGTCGTGGCAAGGCTGTGCTGACCACCGTGAACGGTGGTAATCTGACCGCATCGATGATGGGCAAGCGGATCATGCTGACCGATGCAAAGGGCGGCATGTCGCATATCACGATTGCCAACGTCATGCAGTCGAATGGCGTCATCCACGTCGTTGATACGGTTGTGCTGCCGTAACGCGACCTTTTCTCTCCCCTCTCCCGCAGCGGGAGAGGGGTTAAGACTTGAATTTTGCCGAATCCGCTGCTAACGGCACCAACTTCCGCCACCGCGAGCGCGCGTGTGGCGTTTATTTTTGAATTCGGAGCTGACGATTTTATGCAAATCATGGTGCGCGACAACAATGTCGACCAGGCGCTGCGCGCGCTCAAGAAAAAGCTACAGCGCGAGGGCGTTTACCGTGAAATGAAGCTTCGTCGCCATTATGAAAAGCCGTCGGAAAAGCGCGCACGCGAACGTGCCGCCGCTGTCCGTCGCGCGCGCAAGATGGATCGCAAGCGCCTCGAGCGCGACGGCGTAAAATAGACCTATGTCCGACGTTACGGCTGTGCCGCTCCGCCCGATTAAAAAGGGTTCGTTGACGCGGCTGTGGCTGGGCGTTGGTGCTGCGTGTGTCGCGGCAGGCGCAATGGCGTGGGCCGGGACATCGACGGTGTCGAGCAGCGGTTGCAGTGTTCGTGATTTCAAAGGCGCAAAGCCCGTTATAACCGCGTCGGGCGTCATTATACAGACCGTAAAGGCAGGCGCGGGCAACAAGCCGACCGACACCGATGTTGCGCTGGTCGATTACAAAGGCACGCTGAAAGACGGTAAGCAGTTCGACGCCAACGAACGCGCGCCGTTGCCGGTTGCGGGCATGATCCCGGGCTTTACCGAAGCATTGAAACTGATGCAGGTCGGTGGCAAATACCGGTTCTGCATTCCGTCGGCACTGGCTTATGGCCCGACGGGACAGGGGCCAATCCCCGCCAATGCAAATTTGTTCTTTGACGTGACGCTGCTCGATTTCCGCAGTCAGGCCGAAATCCAGGCGATGCAGCAGCAAATGCAACAGATGCAAGCACAGGGGCAATTGCCGCCGGGTGCCGGGGCACCGCCGCCTGCGGGACGCTAACCGCTAAACATCCAGGTTCGCCACGTTTAGCGCGTTCTCCTGAATAAACTCGCGCCTCGGCTCGACAACATCGCCCATCAGGCGCGTGAAGATTTCGTCGGCCATTTCGGCTTGCGTCACTTCGACGCGGAGCATGGCGCGGTTTTGGGGGTCGAGGGTTGTTTCCCAGAGCTGTTCAGCGTTCATTTCGCCGAGACCTTTGTAGCGCTGGATGCTTAGCCCCTTGCGGCCTGCGGCGAGGATCGCGTCGAGGAGGTCGCTGGGGCGGGTGATGAATGCGCCTTTGGTGCTTGCGGGGGTTGGCGCTTCGTCCTCATCGGCTTCCGGACCGGGTGCGGCCCCGGCCTCCGCCGGGGTGACGGAGGTGGTCTTC
>JANOZQ010000465.1:0-6097 GCA_031429555.1 Sphingomonas sp.
CCAATCTGGCCATGATCGACCAGCTTTCGACAAACGGATTTCTCGACGGACGCTACCTTGCGCTGACCTTCAACCTCTTGCGCGGCAAGGATCTGATCTGGAACACAGTGGTCAGCAATTATCTGCTCGGCAAGGAGTATCCGGCGTTCGACCTGCTGCACTGGAACGGGGATACGACGAACCTGCCTGCAAAATGGCACAAAAGCTATTTGTGTGATCTATACCGCGACAACAAGCTGGTGGTGCCGGGCGCGTTGCGTGCGCTGGGGGAGCCAATCGACCTGACCAAAATCGAAACACCGGCTTATATTCAGGCAGGCCGCGAGGATCATATTGCGCCGCTCGCCAGTGTGTGGAAACTAACCCAGCATCTGGTGGGGCCAAAGCGGTTCGTGCTGGCGGGATCGGGGCATATTGCAGGCGTGGTCAATCCGCCAGCTGCAATGAAATATCAGCATTGGGTCGATGGGTCGATGTCGTCGCTCGATGATTTCATGGCGGGCGCAACCGAACATAAGGGCAGTTGGTGGCCCGACTGGATCAGCTGGATTCGCGGGTTCGGCGGCGAGGATGTCGTCGCGAGCAATGCACGGATTCCCGGCGAGGGCGCGCTGAAAGCCATCGAAGCTGCGCCGGGGCGCTATGTAAAAATGCGCTAAACCAGCGGTTTATAATGCTGAATGTCATTTATGTTGCACCGCAACAAAAATTCTTGCAATTCGCCGCCGACTGTTTATATTGCAGTGCAACATAGACCTAACGGAGGCCGATTGTGGTCGATACGCCTATCAAGAAAACCATCGCTGCCAAGCCAGTAGCGCCAAAGCCCGTCGCAAAGGCTGCAGCTGTTGTTGCAAAACCCGCGATTGCCAAGGTTGAAGCGCCGACGTCCGTCGTTCCTGCGCCGGTCGTGGCTAAGGTCGAAGCTCCCGTCATTGTAAAAGCCGAAGCGTCCAAGCCCGCCCCCGTCGTGGCAGCGTCGGCGCCAAAGCCTGTGATGACCCCGCCCGTTGCGGTTGCAGCAGCCGCTGCGCCTGCGCCAACCCCGATCAAGACCCCAGAGCCGGTTGCGGCTCGCATTGTTGAAGAAGGAAAAACGCTTATGAATGATACCGTCACCAAGGTTCAGGAAACCGCCCAGAAGTTCACTGCCGATGCGACAGCACGCGCCACCGAAATGTTCGGCGACGTCTCGGCCCGCGCCAAGACTGCCATGGAAAAGGGCTCGAAGGGCCTCGAAGAAATGGTTGAATTTTCGAAGGGCAATCTCGAAGCCGTCGTCGCTTCGGGTCGTGTTGCCGCCAAGGGCGCGCAGGACATTGCGAAATATTCGGCTGAATATGGTCGCAAGTCGATCGAAGAAGCCAATGCGACTGCCAAGAAGTTCGCCGCCGTGAAGTCCAACCGAATTCTTCGCGCTTCAGTCGGAAGTGGCCAAGACCAACCTCGACGCGATGGTCGGCGAAGCATCGAAATTTGCTGAAGGCTATATGAAGCTCCTCGGCGAAATCGTGCAGCCGATGCAGAACCGTTATGCGGTTGCGGTTGAAAAAGTGAAGACGGCCGTCGCCGCCTAAGCCATTCGCGCAAAAAAATACGAAAAGGGTCGTGCCGGGCAACTGGCGCGACCCTTTTTTTATATCGAAACTCTTGCTCCCTGCCCCCGCCTTGCCATATCGTAGCGCTATGCAGATTCTAGGCGCGAACGAACGTAAGAATGACGACGGCAGCGGCACGGGTGTTGGCGTTGCAACACGGACGCGTACGCGCACCAAACAACCGGCACCCTATAAAGTGCTGATGCTCAACGACGATTACACACCGATGGAGTTCGTCGTTCTGTGCCTGCAACGCTTTTTCCGGATGAGCATGGAGGATGCGACGCGCGTGATGCTCCACGTCCACCAAAAGGGCGTCGGCGTGTGCGGAATTTTCAGTTACGAAGTCGCCGAAACCAAAGTCACGCAAGTCATGGACTTCGCCAAGACCAACCAGCACCCGTTGCAATGCACGCTTGAAAAGGCGTGAACGGCGCGCTGCATATATAAAAAAGGGGAGGCACTTCGCCCCCCCTTCTTTGTTGCCATCAATCTGCAATCGCCTTAGCGCGCATAGACCGATGCCCGTTGCCGACGACGCAACGTGCTGCCCACAACACCAAAACCAACAAGCATAAGCGCCCAGCTTGCCGGTTCAGGCACGGCATTGGTTGGCGCAAAGGCAAGGCCCGAATAGGTCGAGCCGTCGATCACGCCAAAAGTGCCCAGCGTATAGTTCGTCGCGTTGGTGCGAAAAATATACGTCGCGCTGATTTCGTTATCCATCAATCCATTGATGCCAAAATTCGTCTGCAATGTACCACCGGTCGAACTGCGTCCGGTCGTCGTCGTCGATGACGGCGGGTTGAACGCGTCGGTGAAGAAGCCGATGCCGTCTGGATCGACCGCGCTGACAAAGCCGTCGACCGTGAAATTGGCAAAGCTCGCAGCCGTAAACGCGTCAACCATCTGGCTTGCAATCGTGCCGGCACCGGTCCGGGCAACCTGATAGTAAAAGTCGATCGTGCCGAATGTGTTGCGATAAACCGCAGACCGCATCACCGCCGAAAAGGTCAGGGCAGTGCCTGGAACCGAGACGCTGTTCAGCAATGTTCCCTGCGTCGCAGCGACAAACGGATCAAAAATCAGGTCAGAGCTACCCGGAAGGATCGTCACAGCCTGCGCCGGCAAAGCTGTGAAGGCCGCAGCCGTTGCAGCCAGACTTACTAGAAAACGTCTCATACGCATTACCCTTTATGGAGATCACCGGTGCCGCACCGGTAAACGACTGGAAAAAGGGGAAGTTTGCTTTGTGCCCCCTGTTCCGGCGCAGTGTTAAGACCGAATTTACCAATTTGTTCCGGTTCAAAAACGAGTTTACTTACATGCATGTAAGTTTATCCCGATTTGGCACAACGCGGCTTTGTTCTTGCGGTTGGCATTTGCGTCGCTGCTAAGTGCTCTTAAAGTTGTGAACAGTCGGGGGCAGGAGCGTTGAAACCATGAACGGTGCGGCAGTCATCATCGGAGCCGGTGACGCAACAGGCGGCGCGATTGCCCGGGCTTTTGGTCGCGACGGCCTGACGGCTTGCGTCAATCGGCGCGCACGCAATACCGATGCGCTCGAAATGTTAGCGGCATCGATCCGCGATGAGGGATTGAAGGCGCGCGCATTCCCGGGGGATGCCCGCGAAGAGGCCGACATGGCCGCACTGTTCGACACGGTTGAAGCCGAAGTCGGTCCCGTCGAAGTTGCAGTGTTTAACATTGGCGCCAACGTCAATTTCCCGATCACCGAAATGACCGCACAGGTTTACCGCAAGGTCTGGGAAATGGCCTGCTTCGGCGGGTTCCTGATGGGTCGCGAGGCGGCGCGGCACATGCAAAAGCGCGGGCAGGGCACGATCATCTTTACAGGCGCGACGGCAAGTTTGCGGGGCGGGGCGGGCTATTCGGCATTTTCGGGGGCTAAGGCTGCATTGCGCATGCTCGCCCAATCCATGGCGCGCGAACTAGGCCCGAAAGGCATCCATGTCGCCCATGTGGTCATCGACGGCGCAATCGACACGGCGTTCATTCGCGAACGGCATCCTGATTTCGACAATGCCAAAGCGGCCGATCTTGTCCTGTCACCCGATGCCATTGCCGCGCAATATGTCATGCTCCATCATCAGCCGCGCAATGCGTGGACGCACGAGCTTGATATGCGGCCTTGGGGAGAGAGCTTTTGACCCGCACGCTCGAATTGATTTTCGATTTCGCCAGCCCCAATGCCTATCTGGTGATGAAAATCTTGCCGCCAATCCTTGAACGGACCGGCGCGACGCTGAGGATCATGCCAGCGTTGCTCGGGGGTATTTTCAAAGCGACGGGGAACAGCGCGCCGATGGTCCAATATGCCGGCGTGCCTGCCAAACTCGCTTATGAGAGGCTGGAGACGGAGCGGTTCATTGCGGCGCACCAGCTGACCGCCTTTCGCTTCAATCCGCATTTTCCTGTGAACAGTCTGCTCCTGATGCGCGCCGCGATGGTTGCTGACGCAGAGAGTCGCCTGAACGTTTATGTCGATGCGGTGTTGCGCGCGATGTGGGAACTCGGCCTCAAAATGGACGATCCCCAAGTCGTCGCACAGTTCCTGTCGGAAAATGGTTTCGACGGTCCAGCGATGGTGGCCAGGGCGGGCGAACAGGCGGCGAAGGACGCACTTGCCGAGGCCACCTCCGCCGCCGTTGCGCGCGGTGTTTTCGGCATTCCGACGTTCTTCGTCGGCGATGATATGTTCTTTGGCAAGGAACGGCTCGGGCAGGTCGAGGCCGTGCTGTCAGCCAGCTGACAACGCGAATAAGCCCGTTCGGAGCATCGCCTCCACATCGCGCGGATCGACAATGACGGCCTTTTGCGATTGTCCGACCCGATAGACGCAACCACTGAACGGACCGCGCAGCGAAAGTGGTGTTTTACCGCTGTAGTGCAACGTGACGACTGTCGATTCAGCCGCTCTTGGCTGTGCGACAGCCACCGCAGCACGAAGCATGGGTGATGAACTGGAAGCACGCCGTTGGCTCGAACAGCAGGACATCGTCGCTTCTCCTTTCTTTAGTCAGGCTGGGGCAAATCGATAACCGGCGGCTCGGACCGCGACCGCACCATGGCCGCGACCTGTTCGATCAGGCATGCGCCGCCCGAAATTGCCAGCCAGAGGATGATAGCGGCAAGCCACCCGCTCGCCATCACCATCGCAAACGGCGCAGCGAACCAAAGGCTGAGGCAATAGGGGCAGTCCATCAACCGCCCCCACGCCCCGTTGCCCGCGCGCCGTCGTACCCGCACGACTATATCGAACGGTCCATCCTCGCTGGCGACGAGATGGCACAGCCGCCACGTTGCCAGGATTGAGACAAGCAGGCCGAACCAGTCCCCCACTAGTTCGAATTGAACACCGAGAAGGAAACCGTCGGGTCGATGTGGGCATATTGCGGATCATACAGCCACGGGAATGGCCCCAGATCGCCACCGTCATAGCCGCTCGGACTGAACTGACGGCCCGCGACCCTGCCGCCGAAGCTGTATGTTCCTTCGAGAGCGGTGCTCGGCAGTTTGTAAACTGTCTGTAGCGTCTGGTCGTTGTCCGCCACGCTGGTATGCCAGTGCTCGACGCGCGTGCCGCCAGGGAATGGTGGCGGCGCCGGAATTTGCAAACCACCGGAAACGCCGCCGAGGATCTCGAAGGTGCCGCCACCGCATCCCCAGCCATCCATATAAGCCGAACGAAGATGTTTGCTGGCAGCCTCGAGCGTGACGCGGAAAAACACGTTTTGCGGTGTGACGCCGCGCCGGATGACGGGGCAAATCGTGCTGATCGGCACCCACGGACCGCCCGGCGACATCGACGATTCCACTGTAAACAAGCCAGTGGGGCTGCTGTTGTCGATGGCGAATTTGATCTCGGCAGAGGTGTCGATTGTCGTGCCGCCGGTGCCGACTTCCACCACGACAGCATAGAGTCCGTCGGCCATCGTGTATGTCGGCCAGCGGAGCAGCAGCTGCTTTGGAAAGAACTCTGCAATGTCGGGGAAGCTGATCGGATACCAGCCTTGCCCATCCGGCGTCACGGTATGCGGTAGCCCGACTGGCCGATGCAATGTCCAGCTGAGGCCAAGAAACGGCACCGGTGCCGTGAAATTCAAACCGTTATCGGCGGAATAGCGATACATGAGCCGATAATGCGTCGCGCCCCGTGCGGTGTCGTTACAACCGTAGAGCGAGAAAGCACCGGCCAGTGGAGCCTGCCCGGCGGGGATCGGCAGCGTTTCGGCAAATGCCCCCGAAGGATGGGGGCGATTTGTCCGCACTGCATAGCCTGTCCCGGCATCGAACATCGACGCATCGCTCACAGGCATGAGGTCGGCCATCACAATCGCTGGTTTGTTGCCACAGGGAATGTCTACTTTTGGTCCGCACGGCAATCCGGCCAGCGCATGCGGTCCGGCGTGCAGCGTGAGCGGATTAATCGCGCCGGCATTCCAGCGCACCTGGAAATAGCCTTCGCCATAGATTTG
>JANOZQ010000466.1:0-7802 GCA_031429555.1 Sphingomonas sp.
TTGCGCGTGCGGATCATCACGCTCGGGGGCTCGGCGACATCGTGGCGTATGATTCCGTCGAGTGTCGGTTCGGATGACATGGCAATCACCGCGTCTACGGCTCCTGCGTCGATGTCCTGCCCCTGCACGATGCGATTATAAAGGCCCGTCAGGACATCGCGCGCGCGCGCTGTGGCCTGCGCTTCCCCTTCGATCTGCAACTTGTTTCCGCGCGCCGCAATATAGACGCCCAGCCGGTTTTCGATGGCAACCAGATTCTGGTCAAACTCGCCGAACAGGCGCCCCAGCAATTGTGGCTTGTCGAAAACCACTTCGAGGCGGCTACGGTCTCCCGCTGCGGCCTGCATCTGTTTTTTAGCCACAAAGGCCGGTTTCTGTGCGTCGCACGATTTTCCAACAACTCATGATGTGAAACATGCCAGAAGCAGCGGGCGACGCAAGCGTGAAACGGATCAAGCCACCGAAAATGTGCGCCGCATCGACCGGCGCAGCGCAAAGCCGACAATCCCGAAACCGGCAAGCATCAATGCCCATGTGCCCGGCTCTGGAACCGCAGGTGCCGCTGCAATGCGGGCATTGATTGTCAGATTGTCTATCCCCAAGCCGTGATCATTACCGCTCGAGTTCACATCAACCCAGCGGAAACCGAAACTGCTTCCGACTGCGATCGACAGGTTCGACAGCGTGCTGACAACTGCCGTGCTGTTCGCGTTGCCATTGAGTGCGACATCACCGGTCAGGACGAGCGGGGCATAGTCAAGCGCGCTGAACGCGGTCCAGGTGCCATTGTTTAATGCGGTGGCATTTAACGAAAATTCGAATGCGAGTTTGTCATCTGTCGATGCGCCCGCGCGCCACTGTTCACCCGTGAAAGCAATTCCGAGCGAGGTGATTGCGCCAGCGAGGCCATTGGCAAAAATGCCCCCGAGATAAATTGTGCTGACACCGGCACTGGCGAGGCTGCCCAGCGCGCGCTCGGTCGATCCGACTGCCCCGAAGCTATAGCTGTTTCCGGCATTCGAACTCCCGGTGCCCGCTGCGTACAGGCCGTCTGCTGCGGCTCCCGTGCCCAATTCAACGACCTGAAATCCGGCGGGCAGGCTGCTGCTTGTGCCCGTTGTCGCCAGCGTGTCGAAATTCTGGGCGTAAGCGGTCGTCGTCAGCGTAAATGGCGACAATGGTGTGATACCATCGGCATGCGCGGCAACAGGCATCAGTGCGACGGTTGTCGCGACGAGAAACGAGCGAATTTTCATATCCGAATTCCTTGATCGATGATTTTGTTGTTACGCAGCCGCCAATTTACGGCGTTTGGCAGACCGGAGTCCGAAGCCGGCAATTCCGAAACCACTTACGAGCATCGCCCATGTCGCCGTTTCGGGAACCGCTGCGATAACTGGCGTCGTTGCGGTGATGCGGAAATTCAGGTCACAGATACCCGATGTCAGGCAGAAATTCTGGTAAGGCTGGGTCGTAAACAATGCCGTGCCGCCGGTATAGGCATCGCCGCCAAGAACCTGGCCGGTCTGGATGTTGATTTCGGGCCCGAGCACCACGGCATTGCGAAAGCTGCCGCCGGTATTCGCCATGACGAGCGTGTAGACCTGCCCCGTGGTAACCACCCAGTTGGGCACGGCCACATCAAACCACGTCGCCGTGAGACCGTTGATCGTCAGCGGAAGCGTAAAACTGGTCGAGAACAGCGACCCACCGGTCAGTGACGATCCACTGCGCAGCGTCAGGTTGATCGGCGTATTGGCAGCCGCCGGATTGAGTGCCTCGAACTGAAAGCCGACCGAACTGATGGTTGTGTCAAACGCCGTGAAACTTTGGCCAACGGGGCCGAACGCCTCAAGCGTCACCGCGCGCTGTCCGGTCGGACCTGAAATGACCTGAAGCGTAGCGGCACTGGCGGGAATAGCAGCGAGCGCCAGCGCGAACGCCGTTCCGCTCGCCAATATGAGGCGATTGATCATAATGGTTAATCCTTGGTTACTGATGCCACGCCAGTGACGCGCAATGATTGCGGATTCGCGTCTTTGTTGTGACGTGCAAAAGTCGTTGCCGATTTGTCGCGGGCGTCAGATTACATCTGTGCGTGCGGAACTCTTCTGACCTGTCATGCTGTTGGGTCCGGCGGCCACAAGATCGATCTCGATCAGATCGCCAATCGCATAGTCCGGTCCGACGACATGCACCGATTGCAGCCACGGCGATTTGCCGATGAACTGGTCGGCGAGCTTGCCGCGTCGTTCGAGCAAAAGCTGCGTTCGCGTCCCCACGCTCGCCGCATTGAACGCTTGTTGCTGCCCGTTGATGGCACCTTGCAATGCCTGCAACCGCGCGCTCATCACATCCTTGGGGATTTGCGCCTCCATTGTCGCGGCGGGCGTTCCCGGCCGCGGCGAATAGGCAAAGCTATAGGCCTGCGCATAACCGACGTCCGCGATCAGGCTGAGCGTCGCTTCGAAATCGGCATCGGTCTCGCCGGGGAAGCCCACGATAAAATCACCCGACAGCGCAATGTCGGGCCGCGCCACGCGCACCCGGTCGAGCAGGCGCAAATAGCTGTCGCGCGAGTGGCTGCGGTTCATTGCTTTCAATATCGGATCGCTGCCCGACTGCACGGGCAAGTGGAGGTAGGGCATCAGCTTCCCGACATCGCGGTGCGCGTCAATCAACCCCTGCTGCATGTCGTTCGGATGGCTCGTTGTATAGCGGATGCGGTGCAGCCCCGGCAATCTGTCCAGCGCAATGATAACGTCATGCAACCCGCGCCCCGCATCGGCCCACGCATTTACATTCTGGCCGAGCAAAGTGATTTCCTTCGCCCCGCCTGCGATCAGCGCCTTGGCCTCATCGATAATCGCGTCGAACGGTCGCGAGACTTCGGCCCCCCGCGTGTAGGGCACGACGCAATAAGTGCAGAATTTATCGCACCCTTCCTGAACTGTCAGGAACGCGGATGGCCGCTGCGCGCCGCGTGCCGGAAGCGCCCCGAACTTCGTCTCGAGCGGCATATCGGTGTCAATTGCACGCTGCCCCGCCGCGGCCTTTGCCACCAGCTGCGGCAGCCGGTGATAGGCTTGCGGCCCCACAACAATATCAACTTCACGCGCCCGCCGCGACACTTCGGCCCCTTCGGCCTGCGCCACACAGCCCGCCACGGCGATCATCGGGCGTGACCCGTCTTCGCGCTTCAGCGTCCCGATTTCCGAATAGACGCGGTGCACGGCGCGCTCGCGGATGTGGCAGGTGTTGAGCACGACCAGATCAGCGTCGGCTTCGCTCGCCGCGGCCATGCCTTCGGCACCCAGCAACTCGCCCATCCGTTCCCCGTCATAGACGTTCATCTGGCAGCCGAATGATTTGATATGATAGGTTTTGGGCGGTGTCATTTGCGCGCCTATAGCGCTGCCGCCCCGCTGGCCCAATGGTCATGGCCGATAAATTCCGCGACCGCCCCGCCTGTGACATTTTCCAGCGCCGCTGCGATCCTGTTCCGGCTCTCCGCAGAAATCGCTTTACGCCCCGGAAAGTCAGCAGGCCGGAACGCCTCGAGAAAATGCACGCCCACCGGAAACGTGCCTGGCCGCGCCATCACGCGCAGGGCGTTATGCTTGCCGCGCTCTGCGCCCAGCCATGAAATCTCCGGTCCCACCGCGCCATAATCAAGCATCAACGGCTGCACGACGACGCCTTCGGGCGGTGGCTCCAGTATCTTGAGCAATGATGATTTGAACGGCAGCAGCGTTTTGCCGTCATTCGTCGTTCCTTCAGGGAATATCGTGACGGACCAAAGCTCGGTGAGTGCCTCGCGCAGTCGGTCGATTTGCTCTGCAACCCCGCCACGATCCTCGCGCGACACATAAATGGTGCGGTTCAGGCTCGCCAGCCAACCCACGACCGGCGCTGCTTCCAGTTCGGCCTTAGCGACAAACGCACTTCCGCTTTGTCCGGCGATCGCCAGAATATCGAGCCAGCTGACATGGTTTGAGACATACACAACATCACGGCGCATCGGCGTGCCGTGCCGCGTCACCCGCGCGCCGGCGATTCGTGCGACGCTGCCCAGAAAAAAGCGCGGCCACGGCGAACCAAGCCTGAACAATCGCCACAATCCGTGCCCGAGAAGGCACGGCAACAGAACCGCAATCATCCCGGCAGCGCGAATGTAAATGCGGACCCATCCGGCGAAACTGATCGGCGGCGGACGCCCCGCAGCAGCCTCAGCCCTTGCGGTCGAGGACAACGCCATAAAGCTCCATGCGGTGGTCAACGAGGCGATAGCCGAGCTTTTCGGCAATCACTTTCTGCAACGCTTCAAGTTCGGGATCGACAAACTCGATCACTTCGCCGGTTTCGACATTGATCAGATGATCATGATGCGCTTCGGCCGCCGCTTCATAGCGCGACCGCCCATCACCGAAATCATGCCGCTCGAGGATACCCGCTTCTTCAAACAAGCGCACCGTCCGGTAGACTGTTGCAATCGAAATGCCTGGATCGATAGCGGACGAGCGCGCGTGCAGCGCCTCGACATCGGGGTGGTCATCGGCTTCGGATAGCACACGCGCAATAACGCGCCGCTGTTCGGTAATCCGAAGGCCTTTTTCAGCGCACAGCGCTTCTATATCAATGGGACGGTGCATCGCAGTGACGCTAGCGCAAAGCTGGCGTCACCGCAAAGCGAGATTATTTTGCCGGACCGCGCTTGCGCTTTGTGCCCAGACCAATTGCCTTGGCCAGTGTCCGGCGCTGTTCGGCATAGTTCGGCGCGACCATCGGATAATCATTCGGCAGGCCCCACTTCGCACGGTAGTCGTCGGGCGTCATGCCATAATGTGTCATCAAATGGCGCTTGAGCATTTTCAACTTCTTGCCGTCTTCAAGGCAGACAACATAGTCGGGCTTGATCGACGAGCGGATCGAAACCGCAGGCTCCTGCTTTTCAATAACGGCAACAACCGGTGAGCCGAGCGCGGCAAGTGCCGTGTGCACGTTCGAAATCAGCGTCGGCAAATCATTGACCGCAACACTGTTGTTGCTGACATGTGCCGCAACAATATCGGCAGTCAGTGTGATGAAAGTTTCCTGCATTTCAGATGAGTCAGTCATTTTTATTATCCACAATAGATTTTGAAACGGTGTCGATGCGGTAAAGCATTGGTCATGCCGTGGTTACAGCATTAGCTGAACCGAAACGGTGTGAGCAGTGCAAATTTTACGACAGTGCCAAGCGATAGGTCAGTGCGTCAAAAGTCTCGCCATTTAATCCGCGGTAATAGCCACGCCGTCGCCCGACTTCTGTAAATCCCGTCAAAGAATAGAGCTTTATCGCCGGATTTCCGCTGCGAACTTCGAGAAATACGCTTGAGACATTGGCGGCGCGCGCGTTCGCAATCATCGCAGCAAGCAATTGCTGGCCAATACCCAGATGCTGAACTTCGGGCGCAACCGCGAGCAACATCAATTCACATTCGTCAATGATGACACGCGACAGCGCAAAGCCGACCACCGAGTCGCGCCGGGCAATGACAAGGTGGCTGCCGGGCATCGATACGACTCCGAGACACTGCAATTCAGTCCATGCTTCGCCATATTGGGTGCCGAACGCGCTAATCATGACCGGCATGATCGCGGGCAAATCCGCTACGCCGCCTTTTGTGATCGCGACGCCGCTCAATGCGTGTTCACGACGATTTGGGGCTTGGCATCGGGCGCACGGCCATAGATCGGGCGGGCGGGCAATGGTGCCCCGGCAAGTAAAATGGCATTGCGCGCATCGGGCGCTCTGTCGCCCGCGCACGGCCCGTCGAAAAGCACATCGACCGCCAAAACCGACTTGAGCGCCGACGTCTCGCGCAACGGGTTTGCAGAAAAGGGCTGGACGAATTTCTCGCCATGTCCACCTTCGATCACCACGGTCACCGCATCGCTATCATGCCGCGCAAACCAGTCCGCTGCGACCAAAGCCATCGATGAAAAGCCATGGACGGGCACGCTCCAGCCAAAGCCCAGCCCGCGCGCTGCGGCTATCCCGACGCGGATGCCGGTAAAACTCCCCGGCCCACAATCGACCCAGATTTCATCGGCCCGGCCGCCACCCGGCAGGGCCGCAACCATCGGCATCAATCGTTCGGCATGCCCGCGCCCGACGACAGCCGCGTCCGACGCAATCACCGCACCATCTTCGATCAACGCAACCGAACAGGCAGACGTTGCCGTTTCGATCACGAGCCGCCGCACGTCCTCAGACGATGGTATTAAAGCGGTCGAAACCGGGACGCGGCAGACGGCCGAAAATCGTCGACGGATCGCCAACGCCCAGTGTCGAAATAAAGTTCGACTTGAACGTCGTGCCAGCAAAAAACGCAGAATCGACGCCGGCATTGTCAAAGCCCGACATCGGACCTGTATCAAGGCCCAAAGCGCGCGCGGCCATGATGAAATACGCACCCTGCAATGAAGAATTGCGCATTGCGGTCGCGTCGATCATCGGCTGATTGCCGACAAACCAGCTGCGCGCATCGGCGGGGGGGAATAGTTCGGGCAACTGTTCATAAAATTCCATGTCCATCCCGATGATCACGGTGACGGGCGCTTTTCGGATTTTGTCCTGGTTGTTTGCAGTCGAAAGCGCTGCCAGCTTTTCCTTTGCTTCGGCACTTTCGCACCACAGCAGTCGCGCGGGCAGACAGTTCGCCGACGTCGGGCCCCATTTCATGACTTCCCAGATCGCATCCATCTGGGCGCGCGTCACCGGTCCATCGGTGTAGCCATTATAACTGCGCGCCTCGCGAAACAGCTGGTCAATCGCGGCATCGTTGATCGGAGATTTCATGAGGCTATCCTTAAACGGCAAGAACTTCGGTCACTTCAGGGACATAATGCTTGAGCAGCGACTCAATGCCGCCTTTCAGCGTCGCGGTCGAAGACGGACAACCTGCGCAGGCCCCCTGCATTTTCAGAAAAACCGTGCCTTTGTTGAACCCCTGATAGATGATGTCGCCGCCATCATTCGCGACGGCCGGACGCACGCGGGTTTCGATCAAATCTTTGATCTGGTCGATAATGTCGGCATCTGCGGGGTCGTCATTGAACGCACGTTCGGGCGCAACCGCAATCCCCGCTGCCGACGCCGGTTTGAACAACGGCATCCCGCCACTGAAATGATCAAGCATGATCGACAGCACATCGGGCTTCACATCCGTCCAGTTGCTGCCCGGCCCGACCGTGACGGACACGAAATCATAGCCGAAGAAAACGCCCTCGACATCGCCCAGCGTGAACAGGGCTTCAGCCAGCGGCGACGCCTCGGCTTCCTCGGGCGTGGCAAAGTCGCGCGTGCCCATGTGCATGACCTTGCGGCCCGGCATAAATTTCAGCGTCGACGGGTTCGGCGTGGTTTCGGTTTCGATCAGCATGATGTGCATGTGGGGCGTGGGGCAGCACTGGTCAACTGCCGGACGGTCTGCCATCGTCCGGCCATGATCAAACGCGCCTCATTTCTCGCCGCCCTTCTCCTCGCCACACCTACTCTCGCCGACGGCTGGGTCGATAATGTCAATGGCATCACGCTGGACGCCACGGGCAAGGTCATCCGCTTCAACGGCCTGACCATCACCACCGATGGCAAGGTCGGCAAGCTCCTCCAGCGCGGGGACAAGGTTACCAAGCCCGACTGGAAATTCGACGGCAAGGGGCGGACGCTTCTCCCCGGTCTGATCGACGCACATGGCCATGTCATGGGGCTTGGATACAGCGCGTTGACGCTCGACCTGTCGGAAACGACCAGCCTC
>JANOZQ010000467.1:0-2205 GCA_031429555.1 Sphingomonas sp.
GTGCTTGACATCCCGCAGGCCAAGCCCCGGATCACCGGTCTTGTCGACGGGCATCATCGATACCCCGTCGATGCCCGGGCCGACCTTCACGTCGGGGGGCAGCAACGATGTCTCGCGCATGCTCATGCCGTCCATGCTCACTCCTGGGCCATGGTCCATCCCCATGTCGCCCATCGTCAGCAACGGCGGGTCGCGCAACGCCGGAACGGTCACGCGCTCACCCGGGCGGCTCGCCAGCATTGCCAGCGCCATGCCCGAGCGGTCCATCGACTCACCGACGATCGCGTAGGCATTGGCGTTCTTCGGCTCGATGATCACATCATAGGTCTCTGCAGTGCCGATCTGGAACTCGTCGACCTCGACCGGGCGAACATTCTGGCCATCGGCAGCAATGATTGTCATCGGCAAGCCCGGAATGCGGACGTTGAAGAAACTCTGCGCCGAGCCATTGATGACGCGCAACCGAATACGCTCGCCAGCGCGGAACAGATATTCGAGACCCTCTTTCGGGCCGCGCCCGTTGGCGAGGAAGGTATAGGTCGGCGCTCCGATGTCTGCGATGTCGGTCGCCGGCATCCGCATCTCGGCCCACATCCGGCGCTCGGCACCCGACAGCTTGTAGCGGTCGGTCCAGCTTGTCAGCTGCCGGTTGAAATAGCCCTCGCCGGTGCGCAGACGGCTCATGATGAAATGCGGATCGAGCGTGGTGAAGTCGCTGAGCAGCAAGATGTAGTCCCGGTCATATTTTACCGGCTCGTCGCCCGTTGGATCGATGATTAGCGGGCCATAATGGCCTTGCTGCTCCTGCAACCCTGAATGGCTATGATACCAATAGGTGCCCGCTTGGCGCACCGGAAAGTCGTAAGTGAAGGTTTGGCTCGGCTTGATGCCCGGAAAACTGATGCCGGGAACGCCGTCCATCTGGAACGGCACGAGCAGCCCGTGCCAGTGGATCGACGTGTCCTCGCGCAGATGATTGGTGACGTTGAAGCGGACGTTTTGACCTTCGCGCAATCGGATCAGCGGGCCAGGCACACTGCCGTTCACCGCACGCCCGATGCTGCGCCGCCCCTCGATGATGCGAAGCCCGTCGCGCACGGCGAGGTCGATCACCTCGCCGCGCACTTCGTCGAAGCTTGCGCGGATCGTGGCGGCCCCGCGACGCGAGACTCCATGTCCGCCGCTATGCCCGCCGACGCTGTGTCCCCGAGCCCAGGCCGGCATCGCGCCGAACGCCGAAGCCGCGCCAAGACCGGCAATGAGGTGGCGTCTCGAAAGGGTCCTATTGTTCATGATGTCCTTTACGCGCGCCGCGCGCGCTTCCCTCGAAATTTATGACAGTTTTAGAGTTGGTGTTTGTGCAACAGGTCAGCCGCCGACGCAGGCGCATCAGAAGTAGCGCTTAAACTGCCCGCGTAAAGGATGAGGGCCAAAGCTTTTTGATGCGTATAGGCTTTGAATGGAGGTCGATCATGGAACTGGATGACTATCTCGAACGGCTGAAGGCCGAGTCGATCCCCGACTTGTCGAGCATCGACGGCGCAGAGCTGGCGATGCGTGCCGGTCGCGAACAGCAGCAGGGGCGCACGATGTTGGCGACAGCGGCGGTAGCGGCTTTGATGATCGGCATGGCGGGCAGCTTGCCTTCATCCGGAGTCCCGTCCGCATCGGTCGTGCCGTTCGGTCCGCCAGCATCGCTGGTGCCGCTTGTGCAGATAGGACGCGGATGACGGCACGCCGCATTGCCCTCATTGCCTTGGTCGCGCTGCTTGCCGCAGTGCTTGGCGTGTGTATTGGTCGTGCGGTCCTGCCGCAGCCGACGCATACGGGGGCCGAACTGCACGCACTGCTCCATGAGCGTCTCGACCTCGATACCGTGCAGCATGCAAAGCTCGATTCAATTGAGCAGGATTTCGCGAACAAGCGCAGAATGCTCGACGCTCAATTGCGCGCCGATAACGCACGCATGGCCGAGGCGATCGCAGCCGAACATGTCTATGGCCCGCGCGTGGCTGCTGCGGTCGACGCGTCGCACCGATCAATGGGGGCGGTGCAAAAGGCTACGCTCGAACACGTCTTTGCAATGCGCGCGATCCTGCGTCCCGACCAGGCCGCAAAGTTCGACGCCGCGTTGGACAGGACGCTGACCGCCAAGACGAAGTGACCCCGGTTGAGGATGATGCGACGCTTGTTGGGCGTTGCCTT
>JANOZQ010000468.1:0-2555 GCA_031429555.1 Sphingomonas sp.
GAAGGCCTTGTAATCATCGACATCGAACAACGCCTGCGCGGTGTCAGTGACACGCCAGACGACTTGCGCTGCCATTTCAATCGGGTTGCCGCGCAGGTCGTTGACCTTGATCTTGTCCGAAATCAGATTGTTCGCGCGTGCTGATATTTTTGCTTTGCCATACCAAGGGAGAACCCAGCGTAGCCCGGTCTGACGGTCCGTTCCTTTATAACTGCCGAACAACGTCACCGCGGCGGCCTGGTTGGGTTGAAGCATATAAAAACCGCCCATGATGAGCGTGAACGAAATTGCCGCTATGATGATCAGAAATATGCCGTCACCACCAATCATCGTGCCGTAAAACCCGAGTGCGATCACGCCGACAAGAATCAGGAGCATCATATAGCCGTTCGACGTTGACGCCACGCTTTCCCGACTGGCATTCAGTGCATTTCCATTCCCCGTATTCATCACATTGCCCTCCATAAAACATAATATCATAATTATATGAGGTATATCTTAAATTCAAGTAAATATGGAATCGGGCATGGACCAATAACGCTGTGCATGCTTTCATGGATGAACAGGGCGGAGATGAGGAAATGCGCGCGATTGAAACAGACTATCTGGTGATCGGCGCCGGCGCGGTCGGCCTCGCCTTCGCCGACACTTTGCTCGCCGAAACCGATGCGCACATTACCATTGTTGACCGCCACGGAAAGCCCGGCGGGCACTGGAACGATGCCTATTCCTTCGTTGCGCTGCACCAGCCATCGGCCTTTTACGGCGTCAACTCGGTCCCGCTGGGCAGCGGGCGCAAGGATAGTATTGGCATGAACGAGGGCATGTATGAGCTCGCGTCCGGCCCCGAAGTCAGCGGCTATTTCGACAGTGTGATGCGCCAGCATCTGTTGCCGAGCGGGCGCGTCAGTTACTTCCCGATGAGTGATTACAAAGGGGATGGCCGGTTTGTGTCATTGCTTTCGGGTGCGGAAACGCTTGTAAAAGTGCGCCGTAAAACAGTCGACGGAACCTATTACGGCACCACGGTCCCCTCGACCCACAAGCCCAAGTTTGCGGTAGCCGACAGCGTGCGCCTCGTGACGCCCAATGCGTTGCCGCAACTTTGGCAGGACGCCGCACCGCCAACCCGCTTTGTGATCATCGGGGCGGGCAAGACCGCGATGGATGTCGGTGTCTGGCTGCTTAATTCAGGCGCAGCACCGGAGTCGATCAGCTGGGTGATGCCGCGCGATTCATGGTTGGTCGCCCGCGAAAGGATTCAGCCCGGCCTCGAGTTTTTCGAAGCGACCATTGGCGCACAGGCGGACCAGATCGAAGCCTTTGCGACATCGGCGACTGTCGAGGAATTGTTCGACCGGCTCGAAACCATTGGCCTGATGACGCGCATTTACACCGACGTGACGCCGACCATGATGCACTATGCGACCATTGCTCGCGGCGAAATCGCGACGTTGCAGCACATCACCAATGTCATCCGCAACGGCCATGTTCGCGCGATAGAAGCCGACGGTCTGTCTTTCGACAATGGCAAGGTGACGGTCGAACCCGGCGCGATTTATATTGATTGCACCGCCTCTGCTGTCGAACGCCGCCCCGCCGGTCCGATCTTTCAGGGCGACACGATCATCCTCCAAATGGTCCGTGCGCCGCAACCGGCGTTCAGCGCCGCCCTCGTCGCTTTCGTCGAGGCGCATTATGACGATGATACCAAGAAGAACGAACTCTGCGCGACCGTGCCCTTCCCCGACGGGATCGAGATGTTCCCCGCGACCAACATCGTCCACATGATGAATCAGGTGCGCTGGAGCCAGGATGCGAAACTGCGCAACTGGATCCGCACCAGCCGCCTCGACGGCTTCGGCAAAGTCATCGCAGCCGCCGACCCGAATGACGCGGCCAAAGCGGCCATCCTCGCCAAGATAAAGACGCACGGCATGGCGGCCGTAATCAACCTCCAGAAGCTGGCCGCGATGGCCTGAGTTATTGCACTGTGACCGTCACCGCGCGGCGGTTCTTGGCATAGGCTTCCTCGTCCGATCCGACCGCATCGGGGCGTTCCTTGCCATAGCTGACCGTGGTGATCCGTGCCGTCGATACGCCCAGAGCGACCAGTGCATTCTTGGTTGCGTTGGCGCGTCGTTCACCCAGGGCAAGGTTATATTCGCGCGTCCCGCGTTCGTCGCAATGCCCTTCGATCGTGATGCGCTTGTCGGCGTATTTGCCGAGCCATGCGGCCTGCGATTGCAGAGTCGCCTGATCGGAGATGTCCACGTCCGAGCTGTCGGTGTCGAAGAAAATCCGATCGGACGATACCGTCGCGACGAAGTCTTCCTGACTGCCGGGAAGGATACCAGTGCCTGTTGTCGGCGGCGTCACTGGTCCTGTCGTATCAACCGGTGAGGGCGGCAATTCCTTCGGTGGCTTCTTGGCACAAGCGCCCAGTGCAAGCAGCGAGGCGGCAATCATCAGTGTCGTGGTGGAGCGCATCAACGTGGTCCTTTCCTAAATATTTACGGGAGAAGCGGACCCCATGTCGGGTCCGATCCATCGAC
>JANOZQ010000469.1:0-1619 GCA_031429555.1 Sphingomonas sp.
CTATCTGATGATAGAGGCGAGCGAAGGGCTGGTCGGAGGCCTGTTGCCGCTGACTCCGGAAATGACCGATGGCGGCGCGCGGCCCGGCTGGTTCGGCTATGTCGCGGTCGACGATGTCGACAAGATGGTCGCTTCGGTCGAGGAAGGCGGCGGCCGGACACTGATGCCCGCGCGGACGATGGAAGGCGTCGGGCGTCTGGCGATGGTTGCCGATCCGCAGGGCGCGCCGCTTTATGTGATGAAGGCCGACGGCGAAGGCCAAAGCCATGCCTTTTCGTACGACCGTCCGCGTGCGGGTCACTGCGCGTGGAACGAGCTGGCGACGACCGACCCCGAGGCCGCCAAGCATTTCTACGGCCAACGCTTCGGATGGGTCAAGGACGGTGAGATGGATATGGGGCCCATGGGCAAGTACGAGTTCCTGCGCCATGCGGGCCGTTCCGATGGATCGGTCATGGGGCAGGGGATGATCGGCGCAATCATGCCCAAGATGCCGCAGGTGCCGGTGTCGGCGTGGAGCCATTATTTCCGCGTGCCCGACATCGATGCGGCCGTGGCGACGATCGAAGCGAACGGCGGGACGATCACGCAGCCGCCAATCGAAATCCCCGGCGGCGATTTTTCAATGAGCGCCATCGACCCGCAAGGCGCCCATTTCGCGCTGGTCGGATCACGGAAAGGATGACGCGATGACCCATGCAACCCTGTGCTTGTGGTATGACGGCTCTGCCGAAGAAGCGGCGACATTTTATGCAAACACCTTTCCCGACAGCGCCGTCAAAGCCGTCAACCGCGCGCCGTCGGATTATCCGATGGGCAAGGCGGGCGATGCGCTGACGGTGGAATTCACCGTGCTCGGCATCCCCTGTGTCGGCCTCAACGGCGGGCCGATGTATACGCATAGCGAGGCGTTCAGCTTCCAGATCGCCACCGCGGACCAGGCCGAAACCGACCGATACTGGGATGCCATCGTCGGCAACGGCGGCGCGGAAAGCCAGTGTGGATGGTGCAAGGACAAATGGGGCCTGTCGTGGCAGATCACGCCGACCGTGCTGACCGATGCGATGGCGGCGGGCGGTGCGGTTGCCGAACGCGCGTTTGCCGCGATGATGCCGATGAAAAAGATCGACGTCGCGGCGATCGAGGCAGCGGTTCGGGGTGATGCATGAGCCACGAACTGTCCGTCACCCGCTTCATCGCGGCACCGCCTGCCAAGGTATGGGACATCATGACCAACCGCATCGAGGAATGGTGGTGCCCCAAACCTTGGCGAGCGGAATTCGCGATGCTGGAGCGCTGCGCGGGCGGGGCGTCGACGTGCACCATGTTCGGCCCCGACGGCGAGGTGCATCCGCACCCTGGCACGGTGCTGGCGTGGGACGAAGGGCGGCGCTTTGCCTTCACTGACGCGATCGTCGGCGATCTCGAACCGGCGGGGCCGTTCATGATCGGCATCTGGTCGGTAGCGGCAGAGGGCGACGGGACGCGGTATGTAGCGGTTGCGCGGCACTGGACCGGAACCGATGCGAAGCGGCATGCGGAAATGGGGTTTGACGATGGCTGGGGCGCGTGCGCGGATCAGCTCAAGACATTATGCGAAAGCGCTTGATTTCCTGAGC
>JANOZQ010000470.1:0-1657 GCA_031429555.1 Sphingomonas sp.
GCGGTTGCGCGCGGCGTTCGAAGCGGTTGACGGGCATTTCCGGACGCTGTTCGGCACTTTGTTCAATGGTGGTGAAGCGCATCTCGCGCTGATCGACAGCGATGACCCGCTCGAAGCGGGCCTCGAGATCATGGCGCAACCGCCGGGCAAGAAACTGTCCTCGCTGACGCTGCTTTCGGGTGGCGAGCAGGCGTTGACGGCCGTGGCGCTGATCTTTGCGCTGTTCCTGACCAACCCCGCGCCGCTGTGCGTGCTTGACGAGGTCGATGCGCCGCTCGACGATGCCAATGTCGAACGCTTTTGTGATCTGCTCGACGCCATGACGCGCGACACTGACACCCGCTACCTGATCGTCACGCACAACGCCGTGACAATGGCGCGGATGCACCGGCTTTATGGCGTGACGATGATCGAACAGGGGATCAGCCGCTTGGTCTCGGTCGATCTCGGTGGCGCGGAGGCGCTGCTCGCGGCGGAGTGATTAAACGTAACGACGAAAATTATTGACCTACATTTGTTGTTAGATTACCCGGTAATTGTCGAAAGTTTGCTTCAATCAGAGTTAGAACAATGCGCACTGGCCGCATCAAGTCGCTGCCCAGGGGTTCAACGGATGGAAATTGTTTTCGATGAAGCGAAGCGACAGAAAACGCTTCGTGATCGCGGATTGGATTTTGCTGATGCGGGTAAGATATTTGATGGAACAGTCGTTGAACTCGAGGATGATCGCTTCGATTATTCCGAGCGACGCCCACGGACCTATGGACTGATCGATAATCGATTGGCCATGATTGCGTGGACACCGACGGAAAATGGCATCCGCGTCATTTCGATGAGAAAGTGCAATGAGCGCGAACAAGAAGCCTTCACCGCCCGATTGGGCTGACGATGATCTGACCGAATGGACCGAGGACCAGTGGGACCGGGCGGAATTCAGCATTGGCGACAAGATTATCCGCCCCGCGCAAGGGACGCTCACGAAGCGCGGACGGCCCAAGCTTGATAGCCCGAAGCGACAGGTCACAATCCGGCTCGACGACGAGGTGATCGAAGGGTTTCGCGCGCAGGGCGCAGGGTGGCAGAGCCGCGTGAATGCCGAACTGCGCAAAGCACTCGGAATTTAATCGGTGCGCCGCCGCAGCTTATGCCACACGAACCATCCGGCGCTGCCAAGCACCGCCAGCACAATGACAATATCGAGGCTGTGGAACGCCGCCTTCACGCGCGGGTCGCTGTTCCAGCTTTCGCCGAGCTTCATGCCGATCCACGCCAGGCCATAGCACCACGGCCATGAGCCGATGAACGTGTAGAAGTGGAAGCGCAGCAGCGGCATGCGCACGACGCCCGCCGGAAACGCAATGAAGGTGCGGATGACCGGAAGGAGCCTCCCGATAAGGACTGCCCAGTCGCCATATTTGGCGAAAAACTTGTCGGCCTTGTCGATGTCGTGCGCGTCGATCAGCAGGTAGCGGCCATATTTTTCGACAAGCGGCCGTCCGCCATATTGACCCATGGCATAGCCAGCAATCGACCCGATGTTGCAGCCGATCGCGCCTGCGGTGGCGACACCCCAGAGCGTGAAATGCCCCTGTGCAACAAGGAACCCCGCGAACGGCATGATGATTTCCGACGGGAGCGGGATGCAGGCGCTTTCGAT
>JANOZQ010000471.1:0-4526 GCA_031429555.1 Sphingomonas sp.
GCCGGTCGATGCCCTGAACAGTTGCTACATCACCAACCCAGTGGTGGGCAATCCGCTCTGTGCCGCCGTGACGCGTGACCCGGTGACGGGGTTCATCAAGGACGGTTTCCCGGTCGACCGTAATCTCGCGTCGATCAAGCAGCGCGGCTTTGATGTGGGCGTAACCTATTCACGCGCGCTGCCCGAAGGGTCGATCGGCAAGCGGATCACATTGGCGTATCAGGCCAATATCGTCACCGGCTACACGATCCAGCGTAACGCCATTCTCGCGCCAGTCGATTGCAAGGGCCGCTACGGCTTTGCCTGTTCGTCCGATGCCGTCTCGCTGGTCGCGCCCGATTACAAGCACCGTCTGGCCTTCACATGGGATTTCGAACAGATTACGACACAAATTGGCTGGCAGCGGATTGGCGCAGTCAAAGACAGCGCTTTGGGCAGTGTCGACGGGATCAAGGCGCAGGATTATTTCGACCTTGCGGTCTCGATACGTCCGGTCACTTGGGCGACGTTGAACATTGGCGTCGATAACCTGTTCGACAAAAAACCGCCATTGCCGGTCAACCCCGGCGCGTTCGGCACCTATCCCGATACCTATAATGTTATCGGGCGCAGCTTTGGTGCGACATTGACGATAAAGCGCTAAGTGGGGAAGGGTGGCGGTCCTGATATGTTGCCGCCCTCCATCAAGAGGTAAGCCCGGTCAATGCCTTTGCAGTTCACCGCGCTCGATTGGGCCATACTGGCGGGGTACGTCGGTATACTTGCGATTGCGGGCTATCTGACGACGCGCCGCGCCATGACGAAGGCGGATGATTATTTCCTCGCCAGTCACCGCGCGCCGACGTGGCTGGTGGCGGTATCGGTCCTGTCGACGGTGCAGTCCGCCGCGACATTCCTTGGCGCGCCCGATTATAGTTTTCGCGGCAACCTGACCTATCTGACCAGCTATCTCGCGGCGATCATTGCGGCATTCTTTGTTGCGCGCGTATTGATCCCGCGCTTTTATGCTATGAACGCGTCGACCGTTTACGAACTGCTCGAGAAACGCTTCGATGTGCGGGCGATGCGGGCGGCGGGGGCCATGTATCTCGTCGGCCGTATCCTCGCGAGCGGCGCACGCCTCTATCTCGCGGCCATTGCGGTTTCGATGATCATGTTTCTTGATGTGTCCGCCGAACATATTGTTGCGGCGTCGTTCGTCCTGCTCGTTTTCGGACTGGCATTTACATTCATGGGCGGTCTCAATTCGATCATCTGGAGCGATCTGGTTCAGGTGGTCCTGTATGTCGGCGCGGCGATCATGGTGCTGGCATTCCTGCTGATGAAAATCCCGCTTTCGCTGCCCGAGATATGGCATGCCCTCGCCAATGCACCGGGTGGCGTCGACAAACTGACACTGGTTGATACATCATTCGATTTATCGGCACCGTTTTCGATCTGGGCGATCCTGACGGGGCTTGTGCTGCTCAACATCGGCAATTCGGGATTGGATCAGGACACGACGCAGCGTCTGCTCGCCTGCGAGGACGCCCGCGAAGGCAATCGCGCGCTCTATGCGTCGGTTTTCGCAGCGATTCCAGTGGTTGCGCTGTTCCTCGCGATCGGCGCGTTGCTGCATATTTTCTACGAACGCCCTGACCTGATGCAGTTCGGCGGCAGCACCGTCGCGACCGCGTTTCAGGGCGAAAAAATCACGGTCTTCATGCACTTCATCCTCAGCGAAATCCCACCCGGATTGCGTGGCCTGGTTACGGTCGGTGTGATAGCAGCTGCAGCCATCAATTCCGGACTGATTTCGATGTCTGCTGTGCTGGTCAACGATTTCTACCGCCCGTGGGTCGAACGCAACGGGCCACGCCCCGAAACCGAGATCATCCGCGCCGGGCGCATCTGTATGGTGGCTCTCGGCGGCGCACTGTTCGGTATGTCGATCCTGTGCTTCTATTGGCAACACTACACGAATACGCCGCTGCTGGAATTTGTGCTTGGCGTAATGGCCTTTGCCTATTCGGGATTGCTCGGTGTCTATTTCACCGCACTGTTCACGACGCGCGGATCATCGAACTCGGTCATTGCGGCCTTGATTGCTGGCTTTTTCACGATCCTGATGTTTCAGGGTTATGTCATCGACATGCTAGGGCTACCCGCCGGAATGAAGGGTATCGCCTTTCCGTGGCAGCTTTGTTTTGGCACAGCCGTGGCGTTTCTCACCTGTGTTGCGGTGCCAAGACCCAGGGGATCCCATGCCCACGACTGAATCCGCCGATCCGCGTTTTGCTGAAATCGATGACTGGCCAACCGAGGCAGCAGTCACAGCGATGCTGGACGGGCAAGCTCAGGCAATCGCTGCGATCCGCGATCAGGTGCCGCTCATTGCCCGTGCCAGCGAAGCGGCAGCGGCGAGGCTGATGCGGGGCGGGCGGTTAATTTACGTCGGCGCAGGCACGTCGGGGCGGATCGCTGTTCAGGATGGCGTGGAGTTAAAGCCGACCTATGGCTGGCCGTCGGACAGGCTGGGCTTTGTGATCGCAGGCGGGATGGCTGCACTGTCCGAAAGTGCCGAAGGGGCCGAAGATAATGCCGACGATGCACGGGCACAGTTGGCGGCGCTCGACATTACGGCGGATGATGTCGTCATTGGCGTTGCGGCAAGCGGGCGGACGCGGTTTACGATTGGCGGCGTTGCAATGGCGCGCACGCTCGGTGCGCTCACGATCAGTGTGGCCAATAACCTCGGTACGCCGCTGCTCGATGCTGCCGACTATAATATTGTTGCCGACACCGGCAGCGAAGTGATCGCTGGCTCGACACGCATGGCGGCGGGGACAGCACAAAAGGCGATCCTCAACCTGTTTTCGACAGCAACGATGCTCCGCTGCGGTCGGGTATATCGCGGGTTGATGGTCGATATGGTCATATCGAACGAGAAGTTGCTGCACCGCGCGCATGACATGGTCGAGGCACTGACCGATTGCACGGCGGAGGTTGCGGTGGCGGCGGTCAAGACAGCGGACGGCAACATCAAGAAGGCTGTACTGATCGCGATGGGTTTAGGCGTAAGCGACGCTACCGATGCACTGGGAGCAAATGGCGACAATCTGCGCACGGTCATCGAGCACATGAAAGGCCGCGCATGATGCTCGACAAGCTCATGCTGCAAGACGCAAGCAACACACCGCTATACATACAGCTCGCGAACAATTTGCGCGCGCATATCACGACCGGGGGGATCGCTTCGGGTGAGGCGCTGCCGTCCGAACGCGATCTGTCGGATCACCTTGGCGCGTCACGCGTGACGATCCGCAAAGCGATTGACAGGTTGATTGCCGAGGGATTGTTGTTCCGCAAGCCGGGGTCGGGCACCTTTGTTTCGGCGCAGATCGAAGCGCCGGGGTCATCGCTGAGCGGGTTCAGTGAAGACGCGGGAGCCCGTGGGGCGAAGGCTGGCTCGATCTGGATGATGAAGGCCTATGCCGTGCCGACCGACGAAGAGGCACTGCTGCTTGAAATCGACGGTAATGTGCAGGTCGCGCGTCTGGGCCGGGTGCGACTGTCGGGCGGCGAACCGCTTGCCATCGAACACGCGGTTATCCCGGCAAATATGCTGCCTGACTTGGCTGACCTTGGTAATTCCCTTTACGAAGCGCTCGACACGCGCGGGAATCGACCGGTGACGGGCACGCAGAAAATCCGCGCGTCGCTCGCAACGCCGACCGAGGCGGGGCTGCTCTCGATTGCCGAACATAGCGAAATCCTGCGCCTCGAACGACTGACACGGACGGCTGACGGAACGCCGGTGGAGTTTACCCGATCTGCCTATCGCGGCGACCGCTATGTCTTTGTTTCGGAAATGCGCGGCAAATATTCTGTTCTATGACAGCCACGCCGATGCCTCAGCGCGATCAATCGCTTGACGCTTTTCGCGGTGCCGACGTGCTGCTCATGATTATCGTCAATGTGCAGGGATCCGATGCAGCGGCGTTTTCCCTGCTCAAACATGCCGAATGGAACGGGCTGACGCTTGCCGACCTTGTCTTCCCGGTCTTTCTTTTGATCGTGGGATTGTCCGCACCGCTCGCGCTTGACCGGCCGGGCGCGATCATCAGCTGGCTTGCGATCCTCAAGCGCGCCGTCCTGCTTTTCATGATCGGCGTTGGCCTTGGCTGGCTCATCAAGCCCACGCTTGATCCCGAGATGGTCCGCTGGACCGGTGTTTTACAGCGCATCGCCATTGTTTACGTCGTTTGCGCCGCGGTCGTCATCGCGCGGCGCGGCCGAGGGTTGGCGATAGGGTTGGCTGTCGCGCTTCTCGCGTTCCACACTTGGGCGCTGCTCCGGCTTGGCTCGCCGCCAAACCTTGAACCCGGCTTGGGGATTAGCGGCTGGCTAGACCAGACTTTCATTCCCGGCCGCGTTTTGCGCAAGACGTGGGAACCCGAAGGCGTGCTGTCGACCTTGCCTGCGATTGCCAACGGGTTGATCGGGGTCGCGGTGATGCGGTGGATGCAGGCGCGGGTGGTTGGTGC
>JANOZQ010000472.1:0-17078 GCA_031429555.1 Sphingomonas sp.
TGCTCAATGTAGTCGTCCCAGGTTTTGCCCGTCATCGACTCATCGGGGCTGTTCGACGTGGCCGGAAAATCAGCTGTCATTGTCGGCGCAACCGGCGCGTTCGGCAAAGTCGTCTGCGCAACGCTCGGTGCTGCGGGTGCAAAGCTGACAATCGCTGCTGGTAATGCGGCGGAGTTGGCAACGCTTCAGAGTGAACTCGATGCGGCTGGTTTTGCATCGGTGTCCGTCAACAAACGTCCGAACAGCGAAGTCGACTGCGACGCCATCATCAACGCTGCCGTCACCACTTATGGCAAAATCGACATTCTTGTCGTCGCGTCGGGCATGAACGACGTCTCTCCGATCACCGACATGTCGCCCGAGCGGTTCCAGAACGTCATGCGCGCCAATGTCGACGGTGCCTGGTTGATCGCGCGCGCGACCGGCAAAGCGATGATTGCGCAGGGGACCGGCGGCAAAGTCGTGTTCACATCCTCGGCGCGCGGCAAGCTTGGCCATCCGGCGGGTTATTCGGCCTACTGCACGTCGAAATCCGCCGTCGATGGCATGACTAAGGCACTCGGCTGCGAATGGGGAAAGTTTGGCATTACCGTGAACGCCATCGCGCCGACGGTCTTCCGCTCGCCGTTGACCGCATGGATGTTCGCCGACGACGACAATGCAAAGGCGGTGCGCGCCGGGTTCCTTGCGCGCGTGCCGGTCGGGCGGTTGGGCGAACCCGAGGATCTGGCGGGGCCGCTGCTGTTTCTGTGCAGCCGCGCGTCCGATTTCCACACCGGTCATATCGTCTATGCCGACGGCGGGTATACTGCGGGGTGACGAACAAGGTCATCATTACCTGTGCGATTACCGGCGGCATCCACACGCCGACGCTGTCCGATGCGCTGCCCTATACACCGACCGACATCGCGCATCAGGCGATTGCGGCGGCAGAAGCTGGCGCGGCGATCCTGCATCTCCATGCCCGCGATCCGGAGACCGGCGCGCCGACGGGCAACCCGGAGGTCTACGCGCAGTTTCTGCCGATCATCCACCAAGCCACCGACGCGGTCATCAACCTGACCACCGGCGGCAGCCCCGACATGTCGCCCGACGACCGGTTGGCCGCGGCACTGCGGTTCAGTCCCGAAATGTGCTCGCTCAACATGGGCAGCATGAACTTCTCGTTCCATGACATGGGCCGCAAAGTGAAGGCGTGGAAATTTCCGTGGGAAGATCAATATATCCTCGACAGCGAGAAATTCATTTTCCGCAACACCTTTGCCGATATCGCGCGCGTCGCTTCGCTGCTCGCCGATCACGGCACGCGGTTCGAGCATGAATGCTACGATATCGGCCATCTCTACAACCTGTCGTATCTCGCCGACAAAGGCGTGCTCAAGCCGCCGTTCTTTATCCAGAGCGTGTTCGGCATTCTCGGCGGCATCGGCGCAGACCCCGACAATGTCGTCTTCATGCGCCGCACCGCAGACCGGCTGTTCGGTAGCGATTATGTCTGGTCGGCGCTCGCGGCTGGCAGGCACCAGATGCCAGTGATTACGCAGGCTGCGATGCTGGGCGGCAATGTCCGTGTGGGCCTCGAAGACAGCCTGTTCATCGGGCGCGGCAAGCTGGCGGTGTCGAACGCCGAACAGGTCACCAAGATCGTCCGAATCCTCGCCGAACTCGGTCTCGAACCGGCGACGCCCGACGAAGCGCGTGCAATGCTGGCGCTCAAGGGCCGCGACCGGACACGCATCTGATGACATCGGTGGCGCTGATCGGTGCGGGACTGATGGGAACCGGCCTCGCGCAACTGTTCACGGGGCAGGGCATGTCAGTGACTGCCTATGACGCCAATCCCGTCGCGCTTGAGGCTCTGGTAGTCGCAGTGCCTGAGGCGCGGGCAGCCGCATCGCTGGCCGATGGCGTGGCGCACGCCGATCTCGTCATTGAGGCGGTTTCCGAACGATTGGAACTCAAACAGTCGATCTTTGCCGAACTGGCAGCAGCAACCGGCTCCAACACTATTCTTGCCACCAATTCATCGGTTATCGCGGTTGGTGCGATCACGGCAAAGCTTGACGATGCCACAGCAGCGCGCTGCGTCGGGGCGCATTTCTGGAACCCGCCCGACCTGATTCCACTGGTCGAAGTCATTCAGGGGCCGCGCACGGACGCCGCGACGATATCCGCAACAATGTCGATCATGACTGCAGCAGGCAAGGAACCCGTCCATGTCCGCCGCGACACCGTGCCCGGCAACCGCCTGCAACATGCGCTGTGGCGCGAAGCCATCGCTTTGGTCGAGGAAGGCGTATGCAGCGCCGAGGACGTTGATCGGCTCATCAAGCGCAGCTTTGGCCTGCGGCTGCCCGTGCTGGGGCCGCTCGAAAATGCCGATCTGGTCGGGCTGGAACTCACCAAAGCCATCCACGACGTCGTGCTGCCGACGCTCAGCCGGGCGACAGCAGCATCACCGGTTCTGGCAGCGCATATTGCCGACGGGGCAACCGGCGTGGCGACCGGCCGTGGACTATATGCCAATTGGACCGACGAGAGCGTGGCTGACGTTCGGAAACGGCTTGCTGATCATCTGACGGCAATGCTTGGGTCGTGACAAAGCCGAACTCAAAATGAGCATCGAACCGAAACACCGCCGGGCTGTCCGCACCGAAACCGTTGTCAGCGTTGCGATCAACAGTTTGGTGCCCGCAGCAATCATCTGGGTTCTCGATGTCAGTCCGCCGCTCACGCTCTTCGGCGAACACGGCATTCTCGGCTCGATGCTGCCGGCGGCCGGTCTTGCGACCCTGTTGATGACATTGGTTCTGACCAACATCGTCCGCGTGCGCGTGCGCAAAGGGTCGCTGCCCGCGCTCGATTGGCCGAAGTCAGAACGCGGTGCGATGGCGTGGATACCCGATAATCTGATTTTGCGGGCAATTGCCTTGGCGATACTCGCTCTTTTTCTACTGGTGCCAAGCGGGCTTGTTGTCATCGCGTTGACCAATGTTTTGCCGCTGACCAAAGTCGGGTTTCTGGTTTTCAACCTGATCTATGGGGCCATGGTCGGCCTCGTCATGGCGCGTTTTGTTGTGCTGCCCGCGCTTGCCGATCCGGTCCGCTAGCGCGCGAAACCGTTGATCTGGAGCGCAAGCAATTCGCGTAATTCGGAGAGTCCGCGCGCAACAGACGGGGTTTCCGATGCCAGCCAGCGCCGGACTTCCCAGGCGTAAATCGCGAAAATCACGCGAGCGACCGGCTCCGGTTCGCCGTCGCGCAATTCGCTCCGGGTCATTGCCGCCGCGACTTCGTCAACGACCAAGCCCAGAAACCGCGCGCGGTGCCCTAGAAACTTTTGCGCTTCACCACCTTCGCTGAAAAATGTCAGTTCGCGCAGGACCGCACGGGCCACAGGGCGGTCGCGGGCATAGAGCGCATAATAGCCCCCGAAGAAAGCCATGAGCTTGTCGAGGAACAGTGGTTCTGCGGAAGCCGCTGCGGCACTTTCGTCAAGCACGGTTTCGAGTTCGGGGTTGAACAGCAGGAACAGGAAGTCCCGCTTGTTTGCGGCATAATCGAACAATGTGCCGAACCCGACGCCCGCCCGCGCCGCAATGTCGCGCATCGTCGTCCCGTCGAATCCCTTTTCGACGAACAACTCGCGCGTTGCTTGAGTAATACGCCGCAGCTTGTCGGCTTTGTTCGCGGCACGGCGTCCGGCTGGTTTGGTATATTCCATATCGCGCACGCTGGTCATGATGCCGATATATCCCCCTGTTGACGCACACGGCAACTCGCACTATCCGATCATGATCGTTTTTATGAGAGTCGTGTGTGACACCCCTGCTTGTCCTGTTGAAAGACCCGGAAGGGAGCGCGTTCGACTTTTCGGCGATGACGCGGGAAAGCGGGCTGCCGGTCCGGCACGTGAGGTCGGTTGCCGAGGCCGAACCGTTTCTGGCCGAGACCGAGATTATGGTGACACTCGGCCCGCATCTTGGCAGCGATGCCGCGACCATGTTCGCGAGGATGCCGCAGCTGCGCTGGGTTCAGTTGATCAGCACCGGCACTGATAATGTCGCCGAACATCTGGGCGGAACCGGCGTCGCGCTGACCAATGCGCATGGCCTGCACGGGCGGCAAATGTCCGAAGCCGCGATCTGCGCGATGCTGACGCTGTCACGCGACATCCCGCGCGTCATCCGCAACCAGCAGGCACGCAATTGGGACCGCTTCCATTCGACGCTGCTGGCGGGGAAAACCGTTGGGATTCTCGGCGTCGGTGCGATTGCGACAAGCCTCGCGCCGATCTGCCATGCTTTTGGGATGCGCACAGTCGGCATCTCAGGGTCGCCCAGAGCAGTTGCAGGGTTCGATGACATGCGCGCCCGTGATCCCCTGCCCTCTGCTGTCGCCGACCTCGACTATCTTGTGCTGCTCGCGCCCTATTCGGCTGCAACGCACCATCTCGTCGGAGCGGAAGTCTTTGCGGCGATGAAGCCGACCGCATTCATCGTAAACCTCGCGCGGGGCGGCATCCTCGACGAAGCTGCATTGGTCACGGCGCTGGAACTCGGGCAAATCGCTGCCGCGTCGCTCGATGTATTCGAGCAGGAGCCGCTGCCCGCAGGCAACCAGCTGTGGTCGCATCCGAAGGTTGTCGTGACCCCGCATATCGGCGGATTCCACGACGGTTACCCCGCTGACGTCGCCGCGCTGATGGCCGACAATGTCCGCCGCTTCCTGCGCGATGGTCCTGACGCCCTGATCAACCGTGTGACCCTATCCGAAAGACTTCTCGATGCTGCCGAGTGAACGCCTGAATACGCCCGTTTCGACTGCCGAACTCGAACGGCGCTGGGCAGCGACGCGCGCGGCAATGGAGGCAGCGGGAATCGACGTCCTGATCGCGCAGGCGAACAATGATTTCATGGGTGGTTATGTTAAATGGCTGACCGACCTGCCGGGGACGCAGGGCTATTTCAGCACCGTCGTGTTCCCGCGTGACAGCGGCATGATCCTGATCGGGCAAGGCGGATTTGGCCACGATGTCGCGGTGCCATCCGAGGGCGATGGCGTGCGGCGCGGTGTCGCGCGGGTGATGACTTGCCCCAGCTATGCGACTGTTGGTTTTGCCCACCGTTACGAAGCCGACCTGACGCTCAAGGCATTGGCACCATTCGCCAAGGGCACGGTCGGCATGGTCGGCGTCGCCACCTTGCCGTGGGTTCTGATCGATACGCTCCAGCGCGAAATGTCTGCCGCGACATTCGTCGATGCGTCGGACATGGTCGACCGGATCAAGGCCATCAAAAGCGTCGAGGAAATCGCCTGTTTCCGTGCCACTGCCGCCATGCAGGACGCGTCGATGGTGGCAGCCTTTGCGGCGTTCGAACCCGGCAAGCGCGACCGCGACATCTCAGCGGCTGCCGAAACAACAAGCCTTGCTCTGGGCAGCGAACAAGGGCTGTTCATGTGTGCGTCCGCTCCGGATGGCAAGCCCGTGCATTTCGCCAACCGCCATTATCAGGAGCGGGTAATCGGCGACGGCGATGCGTTGGCGCTGCTGATCGAGAACAGCGGCCCCGGCGGCTATTATTGCGAGCTTGGCCGCACCGCCATTCTGGGGCGCGCGACCGATGCCCAGCATGAGCAATTCGCGTTCGTGCTCAAGGCGCGCCAGTTCATGCTTGATCGCTTGCGGCCAGGTGCCCAGCCCAAAACGATCTGGGACGAGTATAACGCCTTCATGCGCGATCATGGGCGCCCCGAGGAAGACCGGCTGCATTGCCATTCGATGGGATACGACATGGTCGAACGCCCGCTGGTCCGCTTCGACGAACCGATGCCGCTCGCGGCCAATATGGTCGTGTCATGCCATCCGACCTTCGAGGATGCCAACGGGCTTCACTGGGCTTGCGACAATTTCCTGATCGGTGAAACCGAAACGACGCGGCTGCACGCTTTCCCCGAAACAATCACCGAAATTGTCGCGTGATGATACTAACGCTGGACCATGCCTCGACGATTGCCGATGCCGCTTTTGCCGCAGCGAGCAAGCATGGTTTTGCTCCGCTTGCCGTCGTCGTGCTCGATGCCGGTGGCCATGACCTCGTCGTCAAGCGCAACGAAGCCGCAGCTTTCTA
This sequence comes from Sphingomonas sp., assembly GCA_031429555.1. Taxonomy (GTDB): domain Bacteria; phylum Pseudomonadota; class Alphaproteobacteria; order Sphingomonadales; family Sphingomonadaceae; genus Sphingomonas_O. The sequence goes on from JANOZQ010000472.1 coordinate 6,132, forward strand.
CCGCACTGAAATCGCGCGGACAAAGGCGTATGGCTGCCTCGGCATGGGCATGGGCGGGCGTGATTTGGCGAAACGCGCAAAAGGCGTTCCGGGGTTTTACGCCGCCCTCGCGACGGTAACGTCGGGAGGTTTGCTGCCCATGCCCGGCGGCGTCCTGATCCGCGACGCGAGCGGCACGACAATCGGCGCAGTCGGCATCAGCGGCGACAGCGGCGACAATGACGAAATTGCTGCATTGGCAGGCATCGCGGCGACAGGACTCGTCGCCGACCCCGGCACATGCGAATAGGAGAACCCAGATGGCCCTCGATTACGTCATGAACATCGAACCCGAAACCGCGAACAGCGGCGGTTGGCCCGACACACCCGTGTTCCGCGGCTACGCGGCACCAGTGCGGATCGAGGGCGATGTGTTCGACCTCGAAGTCATCGGCACCATCCCGCCCGAACTCGACGGCGCGTATATCCGCAACAGCGCCGACCATGCCTTTCCACCGAAATATGCGGGCGACCTGTTCCTCAATGGCGACGGCATGTTGCACAAGGTTCGGATCAAAAACGGCAAGGCGGACCTGTCGACCCGCTATGTTCAGACCGAAAAGCTGAAGCTCGAACGCGAGGCGCGCAAAGCATTGTTCGGGGCGTACCGCAACCCTTTCACCGACGACCCCAGCGTCGCGGGCAAGGACCGTTCGACCGCCAACACCTCGGTGATCTTCCACGCGGGCAAGCTGCTTGCGACCAAGGAAGCCGCGCGGCCGATGCTGATTGATCCGAACACCCTCGAAACGCTCGGCCTTTATGATTTCGACGGCAAGTTCGGCAGCGAAAGCTGGACCGCGCATTCAAAGATCGATCCGCGCACTGGAGAACTCGTCTCCTACGGCTATTTCACCACAGGCGTCGCCGACAACATCATCGAGCTTTATTATGTCGCACCCGACGGCAAACTGACGCGGACCGAGCGGTTCGAAGCGCCCTATCCGTCGATGGTCCACGACTGTCTGCTCTCCGAGAACTACGTCATTTTCACGATCTGCCCGATGGTCTGCGACTGGGACCGGGTGAAGAACGGCGAGGCGTTTTTTCATTGGGATGACCGCCTGCCGACGATGGTCGGCGTCGTCCCCCGAGCCCCCGGCGGTGCCCAGAGCGTGCGCTGGTTCAAGGCCCCCAAGCCGGTCATGGAAACGCACACGTTCAACGCGTGGGAGGACGGGACCAAGCTCAACCTCGAGCATTTCATCACCCAGACCGGCTGGCTGTCGCAATTCCCCGACATCAATAATCCGGGGGCCAAGGAACAGCCACCGTTCGCCTATCGCTGGACGATCGATCTCGAGTCCAACGAGGACGGGTTCGAGCAGCACAAGCTGTTCGACCATATCGGTGAAATGCCGATGATCGATCTGCGCTACATGACGCACAAGACGCGGCATTTCTGGTTCGGGACCAGCAATACCGACCTTGGCCCGATGCTGCCGTTTGGGCCAAAAGGGCCGCCATTCACCTGTATCGGCCATTTCGACGACGCGACGGGCAAGCTCGACTATTTTTATGCCGGTCCTGATTCCTCGCCCGAGGAACCAGTCTTCATTCCGCGCGGGCCGGAAGAAGGCGACGGCTGGCTGGTCACAGTAGTGGGTCGCCGCGCCGAGAACCGCACGGATTTCGTCATTCTCGATGCGCGCGATCTGAGTGCGGGGCCAGTCGCCACGATCAAATTCCCCTGCCGCGTGCATGAAGGGTTTCACGGCATCTGGGTGCCGGGATCGGCGCTGTCGGACTAGAGGCAGAACGCCGTGCACCTCCGCAGCATTGAGCTCAATCTGCCCGACCCTGCTACGGCTGCGGGATTTCTTTCGGGTGTCTGGGGTTCGCTGGACGGCGGTGCGCAAAGCGGTGCGCATTACATTCGCGGCACTGCGCCGCTGCCCTATCTTGTCGCCTTCAGAAACACGCGCGAGACGTCGGTCGAAAGCATTACGTTCGCAACAGACGCAGAAACAATCGCCGCAATCGCGGCACGGGCCACTGCGGCCAACGTTAAATGCGAGCAGGTTTGCAGCAACGATCTTGGTGGCGGGGAAGGCATTCTTGTCACCTTTCCCGACGGTGAACGCTTCCGCTTTCTGACAGACGTTGCAGCAGCGGCCCCCGCCTCAGGACGCGACGCGCCAGTCAAATTGACGCACGTCGTCCTGAACGCACGCGACGCCGAATATTCGGCGCAACTGGCTGAAGACGTCCTCGGTTTCACCGTGTCAGACCGGACCAAAGGCATGGTGTTCGTCCGGTGCAATACATCGCATCATTCAATCGCTTTTGCGCGTGCGGGCTATACCTCGCTCAACCATATCGCGTTCGAGATGGATGATCTCGATGCGGTGATGCGCGGGATCGGCCGGATGCGCGATGCCGGGTTCACCCCCGCCTGGGGCCCGGGACGGCATGGGCCGGGCGACAATGTCTTTGCCTATTTCATTGCGCCTTTCGGGGCCGTGATTGAATTTTCAACCGCCGTCGACCAGGTCGGCCCCGACTATCGCGTCGGCACGCCAGAGGACTGGACCTGGCCAACCAACCGCATCGACCAGTGGGGCATGTCGGACAAGCAAGTGGATGCGCTTCAGATTGCCGAGCAGCGCTTTCGCTTTACGGCACATCCGACAGCAATGGCCTGAAACAGATTCAACATATGTGGGGCCGAAACATATCCAAGTCGCTTATTGGTAAAATAACCACAATGCGGGCATTGTAGTCCGTCGAACGATACAACTACTGCTTGACATGCGCGCATAAGAATCGCAATTAACGATCATGATCGCTAAGCAGCGGCGGATATAGGGGAGGATATTGATGGCATATTCGATGGTTTCTGGATTTTCGCGGCGTTGGCTGGTCGGCACCTCTGTGCTTGGATTTGCGGCCATTTCAACCCCCGCCTATGCCCAGGCCGTGCCCGCAGCCGAAGAGCCGACGGGTCTTGCCGAAATCGTTGTCACAGCACAGCGGCGTACGGAAAATCTTCAACGGGCCGCGCTCGCCGTGGATGTCGTCGGTGCCGAAGAACTGTCCCGCACTGGCATCGTCAACGCAGGCGCGCTGAATTCTGCTGCACCCGCCCTGATTGTCACCAAGGCGGGCGGTGCGAATACGAGTTTCTACATTCGTGGCGTCGGCAATTTCACCGTCAATGCCGCGGCCGACCCTGCCGTCGCTTTCAACTATGACGGCGTTTATCTCGGTCGTCCGACCTCGACGACGCTGACTTTTTACGACGTGGAACGGATTGAAGTCCTAAAAGGGCCGCAGGGGATTCTTTATGGTCGCAATGCCACCGGGGGCGCTGTCAACGTCATCCCCGTCAAACCAAAAGCGGGCGCGTTGTCGGGCTATCTGAGCGCCGGCTATGGCCGCTTCAACGCGCTCGACGTCGAGGGCGCAATCAACGCGCCGCTCGGCGACGACGGCGCGATCCGCGTGTCGGGCAAAGTCGTGAATGTCGATGGCTATAGCGCCGATGGCACCAATGACGAAAAGGGGCATGGCATCCGCGTCCAGTTGATGGGCAAGCTCACCGATAACTTCACGGCGCGCATGGCTCTGGACTATTCGCACCAGGGCGGTGTCGGCCCCGGCGCATCGTTCGACGGAACGATTGCCTATACGCCGGGCACAGCGGCAACGGCGACATCGATTGCCAACTATACCTACACGCCGACGGGCTTCAATCCATACAGCGGGTTTCACACAGCCCAACAAATCGCGTTCCAGTCGCGGCTCGTCATTCCCGGCGCGTTTATCAATCCGCAGACCTATACCTATCCGTTCCTGAACAACGATTACATCGGTGCAAATGCCGAATTCGAACTCGACACCGGCATCGGCAAACTCACATTCATTCCTGCGTTTCGGGATTCACGGCTGAACATCCGATTCAACGGCCCCGGCTTCAATGGCGGGCGCGTGAAGGAGCATGACGAGCAGTTCAGCACCGAGCTCCGCTTGGACGGCAAGCGCATCGGCCCCATCGACTGGCTGATCGGTGCCTATTATTTCGACGAGAGCATCAAGGTTACCTACAACTTCGCGCAATATCAGGTGAACCCGTTCCAGAAATACACGACAGGCACAAAATCGTCAGCGGTATTCGGGCGGCTCGTCTTCAATGTCAGCGACGATTTCCGCCTTGTCGGCGGTGCGCGCTACACGCAGGACCGCAAGCGCTTCGACACGTCGGTGCAAACCGTCATAGAGATCTGCACACGCCCCGCGCCCCCCGCCGGACCCGGCTGCTTTGGTGGACCATCGGTGCCGGTCGCAGAGACGTTCGAGCAGTTGAAGACCTTGATTACCGTTCCAGTAGCGCCAGGGCCGCCGAATTCAGTGGCATTCGGCACATTCGGCAACAGGATTTTCTATACCGATCTCTCGTTCAACCGGACAGCGGCGACCAATCGACTGACCTATCGCGTTGCTGCCGAATATGACGTGGGGCCAAGTTCGTTGCTCTATGCAAGCTATGAAACCGGCTACCGCGGCGGCGGGTTCAACAACACAATCGGCCGTGAAACCTTTGATCCAGAATATATTACTGCGGCCACAATCGGATCGAAAAACCGCTTTTTCGATAACCGGCTACAACTCAATCTTGAGGCATTTTATTGGAAATACACCAACCAGCAGGTTTCGCATTTCGGGTTTGATGCAAACAACAACAGCTCGCTGTTTACCGAGAATATCGGCAGTTCGGACATCAAGGGTTTCGACATCGACACCCAGTTCCTGGTAACGCCAACGACCTTACTGCGCGGGTCCGTGCAGTATCTCGACAACGTGCTCAAGACGTTCGGTTTCGAAGTGCCGCGCGTCCCCGGCCCGCCCGGTCCCGGCGTTACACCAACCCTGCCGCAGGTTATCGGCTGCACATCTACCGAAACCCTGAACGCCGCTGCGCGTCCGATCTATGCAGTCTCGTGCAACGGTAAATCCGGTTACAACGCACCGAAATGGTCCGTCAATCTGGGCATCCAGCAGACGGCCGAGCTGGGCGACTACAAACTGATCCTGACGGGTGACGCGCGTTATCGCTCGAACCGCGTGATCGGTTTCGAACAGTTGCCGCAGCAGAATTCGGGTGCCGACACGACGTTTGACGCCACTGCCACTTTCATGCCCGAAAACGAGAAATGGTCGATCACGGCCTATATCCGCAACATAACCGATGTTGCGGTACCGGTGCTGACCCAGTTTTCCGGCACAGTCGGTAATGTGGTTTCCACAAACTACGCGCCGCCGCGCACCTATGGTGTCCGCGCGACGGTCAAGTTCTGAGCAATATCGGGGTGGCCAAGATCACACTTTATGGCCACCCCTATTCCCGCGCGCACCGCGTGATGTGGATGCTGAAGGAACTGGGGCTGACGTTCGACCATGTGCCGACCGGGTTTCAGGATGGTGGCACGAAGCAGGCCGAATTTCTGGCGATCAATCCGAACGGACGGGTGCCGGTGCTGGTTGACGGCGATGTCACGATCTTCGAATCGCTGGCAATCAATCTATACCTGTCGCGCAAATATGGCGGGGCGACAGCGGCGAGGGGGCTGGTCGAGGAATCGCTGGCAACGCAGTGGAGCTTTTGGGAAGCCTCCGAAATCGAAAAGCCACTGCTGTTCGCCGCTGCCAACCTCTGTTTGTTCGGCGAGGACGGGCGCAGCGAAGACGATGCGGCCATCGGCATCACCAAGCTGGACCGCCCGTTCGGCGTTCTCGAAGCGCATCTTGCGACCCAAGACTATCTACTCGGTGACAGATTTACTGTTGCCGACATCAACGTCGCGGCACCGATGACTCTGATCCCGATCGCAGGCGTCCCCATCGACAAATATCCCCGTATGGCCGCGTGGCTCGGCCGCTGCCTCGAACGTCCCGCAGCAGCAGACTGGAAGCCAATCCGCTTTACAATCCCCCGCCCCCCCGCGGACAAATTGATGGCGATGTTCCTATGATTGACGACACCCCAAATACCACCGCCGGCCAAGACATCTGGCTTCTAATTGCGCGGCTCGGCCTTGCCTCGCTGTTCATTTTCTCGGGCAGTGAAAAGCTCTTCTTTCGGGAAGGCGCAGCAAAGTTTGCGAGCGGCTATGGCGTTCCCTTTGCTTTCGAAGTGATGCCCTTGGTGTCGCTTTTCGAAATCGGCTGCGGCCTGCTGATCATTACCGGGTGGCATGCGCGCAAGGCGGCGATGGCACTGGCGGTCTGGATGACTGTGCTCAACCCGTGGTTCCACCAGTTCTGGAATGTCCCGCCGCAAATCTGGCAGTTAATCGTCGACAGCTTTTTCCATCATTTCGTGATGATCGGCGGGATGATCTATCTGGCTGTGTTCGGTCCCGGTCATCTGGTGGTTGCCAGATCACGGGGCTGAACGGCATGGCAGTTGCATGAACGACAGCCGCCGCCCCTCGCTTGGACCCGTCCCGTATATTGTTGCGGGCTGCATGTTCATGGAAAATCTCGACGCGACGGTCATTGCCACTGCGTTGCCGACAATGGCGCGCGCGTTCGGCACCGATGTAGCTTCACTCAGCCTTGGCATCAGTGCTTATATGGTCGCAGTCGCCATCTTTCTGCCGCTCAGTGCATGGCTATCTGACCGCTTCGGCGCGCGGACCGTGATGGCGGTCTCGATAACCGTGTTTGTCGTGACATCGATGGCCTGCGGGGCCGCCAACGATCTGGAAACTTTCGTTGTCATGCGTGTGCTACAAGGGGCATCCGCTGCCCTGATGTCGCCCGCCGGCCGGTTGAGCGTGCTACGCGGAACGCCCAAGGCGCATCTCGTCCACGCCGTTGCCATATTGGTCTGGCCGTCGCTGATCGCACCTGTGCTGGGGCCACCGCTTGGCGGACTGATTACAACCTACGCGTCCTGGCGCTGGATTTTCTTTCTCAACTTGCCGGTCGGGCTGATCGGACTGTTGCTGGTTTTGCGCTATGTGCCGACCGATCGTTCGGACGTGCGGACGCCGTTCGACTGGACAGGATTTATGCTGGGCGGCGCGGCGCTCGGCCTGATCATTGTCGGCCTTGAAATGGTCGGCACGGTGTCGGCACACGGTATGATCGGCGCGCCGCTCCTGATTGGCGGGCTGATCCTCGGCGCTATGACGCTGCGCCACCTGACCCGGACGGCGCATCCTTTGGTCAATCTCGCCCCGGCGCGCATCCCCAGCTTTTCCATCAGTTCGCTGACCGGCGGCACGCTGACGCGGATCGCTGTCAGCGCCACGCCTTTCCTCATACCGATCCTGTTTCAGACGGTGTTCAACTATAGTGCGTTCGAAGCCGGGATAATGACGCTCATCTACTTCGCCGGCAATCTCGGCATGAAGACGATGACGACCGCTTTGCTGCGACGCTTCGGGTTTCGCGCGATCCTGCTGGTCAACGGTGCCTGCGTGGCGCTGACAGTTGTGGCGCTGGCATGGGTCAGCCTTCAGCCCCCGATAATCCCTGTGGCGCTCATTCTGCTGGCTGGCGGTGCCACGCGCTCGCTGCAATTCACCGCGCTCAACACGCTTGCTTTTGCCGACATCGACAAAACGCATTCGGGCGACGCTAACACACTGAACAGTCTGGCGCAGCAAATCGCCATGACGCTCGGCGTGGCGGGCGCGGCATTCGGTTTGCAGGCAAGCAAGGCAATGCGCGGTGACGAAACGCTCGCGGCCACCGATTTTCAGGTCGCTTTTCTGGGCGTTGCGCTCTTCGGTGCGCTGGCTCTGATGTTCTACGCGCGGCTATCGCACGACACAGGCCGCGAGGTTAGCGGCCACAGCAGTTAATTCAGGAATGGAAATGGTGGGCGTGGCAAGGATTGAACTTGCGACCCCTGCGATGTCAACACAGTGCTCTACCACTGAGCTACACGCCCACGCTGTGGTTGCCCTAGCGCCAGCCTGTGCCGCTGGCAACCCGCCGGTTAAAGCTCGCTTGCATTGGGCGCTGCAAACATCCGGTCCACTTCCATGACAAGGTCGCGGAGATGGAATGGCTTTGACAACACTTTCGCTTGCGGCAGTGCTTGCCCCGCGCGCAGCGATACCGCCGAAAATCCGGTGATGAACATGACGCGCATATCGGGCGCAATCACGGCGGCTTTCTGGGCGAGCTCGATCCCGTCCATTTCGGGCATCACAATGTCGGTCAACAGCAAGTCGAAATTGCCGCCATTCTCGATCAACGGCAGCGCTGCTGTGCCTCGGTCCACTGCCACCACCGCATAGCCCGACCGTTCGAGCGCACGCACAAGGTATGTGCGCATCGCGTCGTCATCTTCGGCAAGCAATATGCGCGGCATATGTTTATCCCTTGCGCGAAGCCCCTGCGTCGCGAATCCCGCACCATCTATGCGCCTGACCCTTAATATTTTCCAGCGTGCGCCACAAAAAGACTGGTCCGGCGCAGATCGTCCCGTAAACAGAATCACGAATGACCACAGACGCTTTCCTCACCACCCATTTTTATCGGCCGACGGGACCAGTGCTGCTGTCGGTTCCGCATGCCGGTCGCGACTATGATGCATCTCTTGTTGCCGCGCTAAGGGTTCCGCTTGCGTCGATCCGCCCGCTCGAGGATCGATATGCCGACCAGCTGGTCGAAGCCGCGGCAGGCATCCCGACGATCATCGCGCGTGCGCCGCGCCTGATGATCGATCTTAACCGCGCGCCCGATGATCTCGACCCTGACATGATTCGCGGCAGTTATGGCCAGATGGCATCGACAAAGGCGCGGGCGGGCCTGGGGCTGATCCCGACGCGGTTATGGGGTGTGGGGCCGTTGTGGCGCACGCCTTTTGATCCGGCGGATGTGGCGGCACGGTTGCGGGATGTCCACACGCCCTACCATGAAGCGATTGCCCGAGCTCTTGAGGCGGCCCGCCTGCGGTGGGGTTCGGCCCTGTTGATCGACCTGCATTCGATGCCGCCAATCAAGGGCGATGACGGGCCTGATATCGTTATTGGCGACCGTTTCGGGAGCAGCGCATCATCGCAACTGACCGCAACCGCCGAGTCGTTTCTGAAAGGCATGGGATTTCGCGTGGGGCTCAATGCCCCTTACGCGGGCGGCTATATCGTCAGCCGTCATGCCAAACCGCAAAATAATATTCACGCGCTGCAAATTGAAATTGACCGGCGGCTCTATCTTGACGCCGCGCTCGACGAACCGGGACCGGAACTTGCCCGAATGCAGCGGGTTGTCGGCCGGTTGGTCGAGGCTCTGACCAACGAACTCATGGCAGGCTTGGCACAAGCGGCCGAATAAAGAGCCACCCCGCGCTTTCGCGCGAGGTGGCCAGGTTCAGGGAGGAGCATACCCGAAGGTATGCAGTCCGGAGCGCGAAAGGGGGGACGCGCATCCAGACATCAACAATGTATGTAAACCGATTGCCAGTTTCAAGCGGCAACTTGCACCGCTCTGTGTGTTATGCCGGTTGCGGCTCGGGCATTTTGCCCTGTGCTTGCTGGCGGCCAAAAATCTCGCGCATGATCGACAGCGAAAACAGATGCGCATGGATCAGCGGCAGCATCCCCGACTGCGACATTTTACGCAGCTGGTCGCCACGCAGGTCGCGCAACTTCTCTTCGTTGACCATCTGGAAGCCGCGGTAAATGAAGGGCGGCACGCCTTCCTCGGTCTGTATCGACACTTCGCCTTCCATCAGGATGTCGAGTGCTTTCAGCTCTTCCATAAATGCACCGGTGCGCTGACCGGCCTGCTCGAATTGTTCGCAGAAAGTGAGGATATTTTTCGTTGCCTCTCCGGGTTGATCTCCATCGAAAATCGGATCGCCGTCATCATAGGGGCCGACTGTTTCGTTCGTAGGGTCCATGCAAAGAGACAATTCGTCGCTATCGGGACGCAATTTGGCGAGAAGAAAAGGATAACGCCGCACATAAGCCGGGACATAAGCTTCCTGAAGCATCTTGCCGTCTTCACCGATAAACGTATTCACGCCTTCGTTCAGACCCATCAGCGCCAGCGGCACTGGCTGGTCGCCCGATGTGAAAATGATCGGGTAGTAGCGCTGGACGATCGAGAATTCCTCGACGGTCACCGGGATAGCATGCTCGGTGTGTAGAAACGGTGCCGTTTCGCTGGCTCTGTAGCGCCAGCTGCCATGCTCCTGCTGCGAAATCGGGATCAGGTCTTTGTAAAGTAGCGGCAGGTTGGGGTTCTGGGGGGCCGCACTGGCCATCGGGTCTCTCCGCAATCAATAGGGTTGGTGTTGCGCGCTGCCCTATGGCGCAAGCCCGCGTGACGCAAGCCGTTCACGCGATCGACATTTTTAGTTCCTACCGAGTTAATCGCCCATTCAACCGTGGAAACGCATCGCCTGACCGTTATGGATTCGTTGTTGTGACTTCACTGGCATTCGCTCTGCTGGCCGCAGCAAGCACTGTCGCGCCGACGGTCTATGGCACCGAATTTGCGCAACTGACGATCCAGCAGCGGGTGGTTGTCCGCGTTCCCCTTGCCCCAATTCGCGAAGCCGCACCGCAAGTGCCGCTCCGCTGGGTCGAGAAAAAAGGCCCGAAATGTGTCGGTCTAGGCAATCTATCGGGCTTTGTTGTGCGCGGACCGCAAGTCGTCGACTTGTTCATGCGCGGTGGGGCCCGCGTGCGCACCCGGCTTGAAAAGCAATGCACCGGCGTTGACCTCGGCTATGGCTTTTACGTCAAGCCCAATGCCGATGGCCGCATCTGTGCCGACCGCGATACGCTCCACGCGCGCACTGGCGGCAAGTGCGAAGTCGAGCGCTTCACGAGTCTCGTCCCTGAACGCTGACTTGACTTTCCGCCCCGTTCTGCGCACCGCGAACGGGCTTTTTTCACGGACATTTTGATGAACTTCGCCGACCTCGGCCTTTCCGACCAG
>JANOZQ010000473.1:0-3946 GCA_031429555.1 Sphingomonas sp.
AAGCCTGCGCGCCGACGAACTGCGCGCCGAACGAAGAAGCTTCTTCCTTAAACTTGGGTGCAATTCTGGCGCTTCGGATAACGCCCAAGGCGGCTAAACGGTTCACACTGGCTGCCTGACTTGCGGTCAAAAATCGAAGTATGCGAGCGCCTGAAGATGACAGCGGGACCGGGGGACGTGCTCCCCTTTTTCCCCCCATTGATAAGTAGGGTCCGGGGTGATCATCGTGCTAAGTGCGCTGAAGCGGCATTTTCTTGCTGCAGGGATCCGAATTTGCCCGACCTTAATGTAGAATTGCCGGGTACAACCGCTGCCCTTGAGCGGATCGAGGAGCGCTTGCGCTGGCTGTCGTCCTGGACGATCCACAATGCCAATCACTTACGCGAAAGCCGTGACGGGGTTAAAGTCGGCGGGCACCAGGCGTCGTGCGCATCGATCACGGCGATCATGACGGCGCTTTATTTCCATGCTCTTCGTCCCAACGACAAGGTCGCGGTTAAGCCGCATGCGAGCCCCGTGCTCCATGCCATCCACTATTTGCTCGGATCACAAACACTCGACCAGTTGCGGGCTTACCGTGGTTTCGGTGGTGCGCAGAGTTATCCCAGCCGGACCAAGGACGTCATCCCGGTCGATTTCTCGACGGGGTCAGTCGGGCTTGGCGTCGCGATCACGGCTTTTGCCAGCCTCGTTCAGGATTATCTGATTGCGCATGGTTCACTGGCAGAGAGCGATGCAGGGCGCATGATCGCGCTGATGGGCGATGCCGAACTCGACGAAGGCAACATCTACGAATGCCTGATCGAAGGGTATAAACACGACATCCGCAATTGTTGGTGGATCGTCGATTACAACCGCCAGTCGCTTGATGCGACGACGGCCGACCGCATGTTCCGCCGGTTCGATGACATTTTTGAAACCTGTGGATGGCGCGTTGTCACGCTCAAACATGGCAAGTTGCAAGAAGCGGCATTTGCCGAGCCCGGTGGCGAGCACCTGCGTGAATGGATCGACACCACGCCCAACGCCGAATTTGCGGCACTCACCTATCAGGGTGGGGCGGCATGGCGGGCACGGCTGATCGACGATATTGGTAAGCAAAAAGGTGTGAATTCGCTGCTTGCGGCGCGGGATGATGAAGCGCTCGCTCGACTGATGACCAATCTGGGCGGTCATTGCATCGCGACCCTCTGCGAAGCTTTTGACGCGGCAACCGGCGAGACGCCGACATTGTTCATTGCCTATACGGTGAAGGGGTATGGCCTGCCGTTTGCTGGTCACAAGGACAATCACTCGGGCTTGATGACGCCGACGCAGATCGATGGTTTTCGCGAACAGCTCGGCATCCGCAATGGCGAGGAATGGCTGCCTTGGGCAGGGTTGGGAGACAATGTCGCTGCAACAGTCCGTGCGCACGTCGAACGCTGCAGCATTGCCCGGACCAAGACCGTTGTTCGCGCAACGATATTTGAAGTGACTGCTGTTGCGACACCCGAGGGAGACGCCCAATCGACGCAGGCGGCGTTTGGCAAGATTTTATTGGAAATCGCAAAGTCGGACAGTGAGTTCGCCAACCGCATTGTGACGACGTCGCCCGATGTCACGGTCTCGACCAATCTCGGGGCGTGGGTCAACCAGCGTGGTCTTTTCCGGCGTAGCGAACTGGCCGACGTGTTTCGCGCGGCCAAGATTCCTTCGGTGCAGAAATGGGGGGGCAGTGGCGCGGGCCAGCACGTTGAGCTCGGTATCGCGGAGAATAACCTGTTTCTTAATCTGGCGGCATTTGGTTTGGCGGGCGCGCTGTTCGGCGAACGGTTGCTGCCGATTGGAACGGTCTATGATCCTTTCATCGCGCGCGGGCTCGATGCGCTCAATTACGCCTGTTATCAGGACGCCCGTTTTCTGCTGGTCGCCACGCCATCGGGCGTGACGCTGGGCGCAGAAGGCGGCGCGCACCAGTCGATCAATCCGCCACTGATCGCCATGGGTCAGCCAGGACTGCGGCATTATGAGCCCGCGTTTGCCGACGAACTGGCCCTGCTGATGGCGGAGAGTTTCCGGCTGATGCAGGCAGACGACGGTGAATCGGTATATTTGCGCCTCACAACGCGCGTGATCGATCAGGTGGCGCGCGAGGATGACAACTGGCGACAGGGTGCCATTGCCGGGGGGTATTGGTTACGCGAACCTGCGCAGGGTGCCGACGCCGCCATCCTTTTCTCAGGCGCGATCGCACCCGAAGCCCTGGCCGCTTGGGAATCAATGTCCGAAGATATACCCGGCATCGGTCTGCTCAATGTCACGTCCCCGACACTGCTCCATCGCGGGTGGAGCGCGGCGCATCGGGCGCGCTGGACATCACGCGAAGATGAGCGCTCGCACATCGAAAAGCTGCTTGCGCCGCTGGACCAGGCTGCGCGCCTGGTCACGGTTCTTGACGGTGCCCCTGCGGCACTCAGCTGGATCGGCGGTGTCTTTGGCCACCGCGTCAGCCCGCTTGGGACCGAGCGCTTTGGCCAGACCGGTGATCTGCCCGATCTTTATCATCACCATCGCCTCGACACTGCGGCCATAATCGATGCAACGGCAGAGCTATTGCTGCGGCCTATTCCTCGACCAAACCCGTCTTTGGCGCACGACAGACATATTCCGGAAAGCGAGATTTTGACATCATGAGGACCCGTGTCGCTGTTGCCTTTGAAGCGAAGATGATCACGCACACACTGACGTTGGACGAGATCAACAAGGGCTTCGACCTGATGCACGCGGGCGAAAGCATCCGCAGTGTGGTGGTGTTCTGACGATGACCCTGGATGCCATTCTCGACCGCCACAAGGCGTGTGCGGGAGCATTGCTCCCGATCTTGAATGACGTGCAGGCCGAATTCGGTTTTGTCAGTAATGATGCGATCCGGACGATTGCAGCGGTGCTCAACCTGAGCCGCGCCGAACCGTGTCAGGCGCGCGGCGTCGAAGCGCTGATTGATGCAGCAGCGTGAAGGTCCGTATTTCCGATGATCCACTGGCAATTGCGTGCGGTGCCGATGCCGTGGCCACAGCGTTCGTTGCTGCCGGTGCCGGTGTCGAGCGCGTTTCGTGCTGGGGGATGCACTGGCTCGAACCGCTCGTGGACGTGGAGGGTGTCGGCTACGGCCTTGTCGAAGTGACCGATGTTGCTGCGATCATGGCGGGTACGGCGACAGATATCGGCCGCATCGAGGATCATCCGTTCATCGCCCGCAAGACGCAGCTGACATTTGCACGGGCGGGCAAGGTCCACACGGTGGACATGGCCAAACAAGCGCGCCTTGCAATGCCGTTGTGCGCAGTCGGCGGCTTCACGCCTTATCCAGTGATGAGCGCGATCAACCGTTTCCCGGAAGATTTCGCATGAAGCTGCTCGGCGCGATCATCGCAGGTGGCGGCTCACGGCGCTTCGGCGGTGACAAGGCCTCGGCGCTGCTTGGCGGCCGGGCATTGATCGACCATGTCGCCGACGCATTGCGTCCGCAGGTCGATGCGCTGATCGTCAGCGGGCGTGAATGGCCGGGACTAAACGCTGTCCCAGATCACCCGGCACCCGATATGGGTCCGCTCGGCGGCTTGTGCGGTTTGCTGGATTATGCTGCGCAGCATCACTATGATGCAGTGCTAACAGCGGGATGCGATGTGTTGCCGGTTCCTGATTTGCGCGCACTTGTCGGGCCGACGGCATCGGTGATCAAAAACAACTGGCTCTTCGGTTTCTGGCCCGCAGAATTGTTCGATAAACTTGATCATCATCTCGCCGCGCAAAATGACCGTTCGATGCGCCACTGGATCGCCGTTAGCGGCGCGCGCGAAGTGCCCTGCGAGATTGAATTCCATAACATCAACACGCCCGCTGATTTTGCGCTATACGCAGAAGCCCAAGGACTTGCCGTATGACCTATCAGCGCCAGACTGGT
>JANOZQ010000474.1:0-2508 GCA_031429555.1 Sphingomonas sp.
GCTCAGCTTTGGCGGCTGGTACGAGCGTAACGATTTCCGTCAGGCGCGGCGCTTCTATGCCCTGACCAGCCGGACCGTTCCGGGGCGCTCGGCATTGCAATTCCAACGCGATCCGTTCGCGACCCAATGGGACTTCAACTACACAACCGACATCTTCCAGTATTTCGTGCAGGACAAGATCGAATTCGGCGCGCTGACGCTCGACCTCGGCTGGAAGGGGTTCAACGTCAAGAATAGTGCCAGCCCGATCGTTCAGGGCGGTCGCGCGGCCGGGTCGATCAAGGCCGAAGACTGGTTCCTCCCCAGCGTCGGCCTGAACTACAAGCTTGGAGATAGTACCGAACTTTACGCCAGCTTTTCGCAGTCGAAGTCGGCATTCGTCTCGGCATTCACCGCGGGGCCTTTCTCGACGACGCAGGACGGCTTCAACGCCATCCGCAGCACGCTCAAGCCCGAGGAATCGGATACCTATGAAATCGGAGCGCGTTTCAAAAGTGGCGGGTTCAATGGATCGGTTGGTGCTTATCTCGTCGAATTCCGCAACCGTTTGCTCGCGATTACGACAGGTGCGGGGATCGTCGGCAACCCGCCGGTTCTCCAAAATGTCGGCGGTGTCCGCTCCGCCGGGGTCGAACTCGCAGCCAGTTACCGTCTCGGCAACGGCTTTTCACTGTTCGGTTCATACAGTTATAATGACGCAACCTACCGCGACAATGTAATCAATGCAGCGGGCGTCTTGCTCGCCGCGATCAAGGGAAAGACCATTGTCGATGCACCCCAGCACCTGCTCAAACTCGATGCGAGCTACGACAGCGACAGCTTGTTCGGCCGGGTTGGCGTCAACTATATGAGCAAGCGCTATTTCACCTACACCAATGCGCTGAAGGGCACGGCAATCGCGCCAGCGGACAGCCTTGGCTTTGTCGAGGGTCGTGCGGTCGTCGATGCGTCGCTCGGTTACCGGTTCAGTTTGGGATTCCTGCGCAAAGCAGAAATTCAGATCAACGTCACGAACCTGTTCGACAAAGCGTATATCTCCACGATCGGCACGAATGGCTTTGGCAATATCGGCGACAACCAGACGCTGCTCAACGGTGCGCCACGGCAAATCTTTGCTGCACTGAAGGTGGGGCTGTAAAAATGACCAGCCGCTGGCTTGCAGCGGTGGCGCTGCTCATCGCAGCGTCGTCCGCGCAAGCCGGACCGGTCCTGCTGATCTCCATCGACGGACTTCGGCCCGGGGATGTGCATCACGCTGAACAGCGCGGGCTCAAACTTCCGAACCTTCGAAAGTTCCTGACCGAAGGCGCACACGCGAGTGCTGTTATCGGCGTCCTTCCCACCGTGACCTATCCAAGCCACACTACTTTGCTGACCGGTGTCAGCCCTGCGCGGCATGGCATTGTCAGCAACACGACGTTCGATCCACTGAACATCAATCAGGGCGGCTGGTTTTGGTACGCCGAGGATATCAAGGTGCCCACGCTTTGGGACGCCGCGCGCGCCAAGGGGCTGACGGTGGGTAACGTCCATTGGCCGGTCAGCGTGGGAGCCAAAAGCATCACCTGGAATTTGCCACAACTGTGGCGGACCGGGCATCCTGACGATGAAAAGCTGAATTACGCGCTTGCGACACCAGGCCTACTCGACGCGCTTGACGGCAAGCTCGGTCGCTATGCCCGCGGGATTGACGAAGACATCGACAGCGACGAGACGCGTGGACGGTTTGCGGAAGCGTTGCTTTCGACAAAACATCCCGATTTTACGACCGTGTATTTGACCGCTTACGATCACGATCAGCATCGCTTCGGTCCCGATACCGCCGAAGCGCACGCGACAATCGAGCGGATCGATGCGATTGTCGGGCGATTGGTTTTAGCCGCACGCGCGGCTCGCCCCGATATAACAATCGCAATTGTATCCGATCACGGGTTCGCTGCAACCACGACCGAAGTGAACCTCTATCGAACTTTCATCGACGCCGGGTTGATCACTATTGGCACAACCGGCAAGATTGCGGCTTGGGACGCTGTGCCATGGAATTCAGGGGGATCGATCGCTATTGTGCTCGCAAAACCCGATGATAAAGCGCTGGCGAATAGGGTTCGTGCAATGCTCGATAAGCTCGCCGCGCAGCCTGACAGCTTTATTGCCAACGTGATCGATCACGAAGAAATATTGCGGATGGGCGGCAATCCGCAGGCTCAATTTTATATAAATCTCAAAACCGGGTTTCTGGCGGGTGCCTTCGATAGTCCGGATACCCCGACAATGCGCCCAGCCAAATATAAAGGGATGCACGGCTACTTTCCCGCATCTGCGGCGATGCGCTCGACGTTTTTGCTGACAGGCCCCGGCATAGCTGCTGGACGCGATCTTGGTGAAATCGACATGCGCGCAATCGCCCCAACGCTCGCACAAATTCTTGGCGTTCGCCTTCCGGATACTGATGTAGGCGCGTTAACCCTTAGCGAACGGTGATTTTGTCGAGAGCATATTTCTGCTTAC
>JANOZQ010000475.1:0-1587 GCA_031429555.1 Sphingomonas sp.
GAATATCCGCAACGCGCTTGTTGCCGTCGCTCCAAAACCGGGCGACGGCATATTGCTGCTGAACGATTTCGGTGCGCCGGATGCTTTGGCGCCGTTGCCAGCCGAGTCATTCAAATGCCGTGATTTCGGTATCGGCGATCCGCATATCGTCGCCTGTATCCGGCAGCGATCGGATCAGCCCGCCAGCACACGGTCCGCGACATAGGGGTTGGTCGCGCGTTCGTGCGCAAAGGTCGACATGGGGCCGTGACCGGGGACGAAATTGGTCTCGCCGCCCAAGGGCCAGAGGCGCGTGACAATGGCGTCGAGCAAGTCCTGATGATTGCCCATCGGGAAATCGGTGCGGCCAATTGACCCCTGAAACAGGACATCGCCGACCATCGCGACATGCGACGGCGCGTGGTGGAAAATGATATGGCCGGGCGTGTGGCCGGGGCAGTGATAGACGTCGAGCGTCAGGTTGCCGACCGTCACTTGCTCGCCATTGGTCAGCCAGCGGTCGGGCTCGAAGACCTTGCCGTTGACGCCATAGCTGCGCCCATCGTCCTCGAGGCGGCTGATCCAGAAGCGGTCAGCCTCGTGTGGCCCTTCGATAGGAACGCCGAGTTCTTTCGCGAGCGTCCCCGCTTCGCCGCAATGATCGATATGGCCGTGGGTGATCAGGATTTTCTCGATGGTGACGCCTTGTTGCGCGGCCGCAGCCTTGAGCTTGGGCAAATCCCCGCCGGGATCGACGAACGCGCCCTTCATCGTGGCTGTGCACCAGAACAGCGTGCAATTCTGCTGAAGCGGCGTCACCGGAATGATGGTGGCGCGCAGGGGAGCGCTGTCGGTCATTTGCCGTCAACAGTCGCCATTGATGGTGGCACGTCCTTCATCGCGGCCGCTGTCGCTTCGGCCCCGCGCATTACGCGCAGGATATTGCCGCCCGCAAGCTTGGCGAGGTTGGCATCGCTCCAGCCGCGGCGGATGAGTTCGGCGAACAGCGTCGGATAGCCGGCGACGTCTTCCATCCCGACGGTCGTAAACGGCACGCCATCCAGATCAGCACCGATGCCGACGTGATCATGACCCGCAATTTTGGCGACATGGTCGATATGATTCGCGATCACCGTGATGGGTGACGCCGGACGCGGGTTGGCTTTGTCCCATTCCGCAAGTGCAGCTTTGCGGCGCTCGGCCTGGCCCGGATAGACGCGAGCGAGGCGCGTTTCCTCGGCGGCGCGGCGGGCCATCTGGCCGATGACGTCGGGATCATTGTGGCCGGGATAGGCATTGACCATCACGACGCCGCCGTTCGCGGGCAGGCGTTTCAGGACTGCGTCGGGGACATTGCGCGGATGATCGCTCAGCGCCCGGACGTTCGAGTGCGAGAAGATGACGGGCGCTTTGGTTGTGTCGAGGGCCGCGTTCATGGTCGCTTCGGAGACGTGGCTCAGATCGACGATCATGCCGATGCGGTTCATTTCAGTGACCACCGCTTTGCCGAACGCGGTCAGGCCATTGTGCTTCGGCTCGTCAGTGCCGCTGTCGGCCCAGTCGTTGTTGTTGTTCCACGTCAGCGTCATGTAACCGACGCCGGCCGCG